>JAADFU010000129.1 GCA_013152715.1 Calditrichota bacterium | reverse complement strand
TGGAAAAACAGCGGGAAATGGACAAATCTGGGAAATAATATCTGGCGCATGGATTACAACTGGAATCCGAGACGGTTGTTGATTGACGGGAAAGAAATTTTGCGGACGAATCTGGTGAGCAATATTGACGGCGCAAAATCGAAATGGTGTTACAGCGACAATGCGCTTTATCTTTATTCCACTGGTAACCCCGCAGAAGTCTTTCAATCAATGCAGGGAAACAAACTTTATTTAAACGTCCGCATCAGAAAGCAAAAATATCTGATATTGGAAAATCTGGATCTGGAAGGCGGATCAGGACATACGATCGCCATTTATGGCTGTAGCTATCTCACAATTAAAAATTGTGCTATCGGACGATATGCCTGCATGGGTATTCGGGTAAATCCTTATCAAGGCCAGTCCTCTCACCACATTATGATTGAGAACAATCTCATCGATTCAGGTTTTCATTTTATTTACGGGCCGCCGGAAAAGAGAGGCGTAGAAGATGGCGTTCTGCTAACTGCCGGAGCGCACGACTGTCTCATTCAGTCGAATCAAGTATTGGATTGGGGGCATTGCGGGATTTATTTGTATGCTTCGTATGAGGGAGACCCGGGCGTTTACAATAATATCGTTTGCAACAATTTTATTTCCGGCAAAAATATTTCCTACATGCACGGGATCGGCACAGACGGCAGAGAAGGTTTGTGTCAAAACAACGAATTTTACGGCAATCTGATAAAAGACACCACCGTCAGAAATCAAATTAACGGCAACAACAATCGCGTGCATCACAATGTCATTGACGGCGTGAAAAATTCCCCGGCTAAAGGCGCAACAGCGCAGGGATTTGACTTGCAAGGATATGGCGACGGCCATGTTTGTCACGATAATTACATTGAAAATAACACAATCATGAACTGCGAAGAAGCGGGGATAAGAATTCGCGCGGATCAGAACGATAAAATAAATAACTATTTCAGGAACAATATCATTTACAACTGCGGCACAAATTCCAGAGAAGCTCTGAACGGTTACGGCATTGTCATCGACAATCACGCTTCTGTCAAAGGAAATATTTTTGAGAATAATTGCATTTATAACCCGACGACGACAAAAGTGATTTTCTACCGGCTGAAAAGTCTCACCGTGTCCCAGTTCAATGCCAATAACGGCGAGCACAACGACCAAATGAACAGCAATATACAAAAAAATCCGCTGTTCGTGAATGAAATTGACAACTGGCGTCTGAGCGGTGAATCGCCTTGTATAGACAACGGGCTTCTGTTGGGCTACACGACGGACTTTTACGGCATGCCTGTTCCTGTGGGAGCGTCTGCGGATATCGGCGCGTGTGAATATCAAAATATTTTATCTGTCCGAACGAGTAAAGAGAGGACAATCAGCAACTTCGCCTTGATTCAGAATTACCCAAATCCATTTAATTCTATCACGCAAATTTCATTTTTTCTGCCCGAAAAAGAACTGGTCTCGCTGGAGATTTTCAACGCGCTGGGCGAAAAAGTTGCCGAACTCGTCGATGAAAAACTTTCATCAGGGAGACATGTCTTCCGATTTGATGCTTCTGGGCTGAGCAGCGGGGTTTATTTCTACCGGTTTTGCGCCGGACATTTCCAGCAGGTGAAGAAGATGATTTTGCTGCGCTGAATGAAACCTTGTTTTAATGAATATTTTTGATTTTGGGAACCTTTATTTGTGTTATAGATGTTGTCCTTTTTCGATGTCCTCTTTAGGAAAAAATAAAAACAAATTGATATTATCAAAAAATTAGCAAATAAAAGAGGCGAAAAATGAGTAAATTTGATGAGCTGAAAAAAAGACTTGACAATTAAATTTTTTTTCAGTATATTGTAAGTGAGTATTTACTCTTTCTACCGAAATTAACTTAAAAAGAGATTAACCATGTTCACAAAAAGACAATTAGAAATTATTGAAGCAGCTATTGAATTGATCGCTGAAGAAGGTATTCAGAAATTAACGATTAAGAATTTATCTGCCAGAGTCCATTTGACCGAAGGGGCGATTTACCGTCACTTCACCAGTAAGATGGAAATTTTGCTGGGAATTTTGAAATTGTTCAAAAAACAAAAGGATGAATTAATTACGAGCATTGCTGATAAAAATCTCAGTTCCCTGGAGCAATTAAAGCAAATTTTTGAACAACATTTCATCCAATTTTCTTCAAAACCGGCATTGGCGGCGATTATCTTTGCCGAAGAAATTTTTCAAAATGAAAAACAACTGGCCGATTCAATCGCCTCCATCATGGAAGCGAATCAAAAAGTGTTGGAAGAAATTATTACACAGGGACAAAAAAACAACGAGATTCGAAATGATATTCCCAAAGAACAATTAGCCCTGATTATTCTGGGTTCGATCAGATTAATTGTAGCCAAATGGCATTTGTTTGGCTATCAGTTTGATTTGAAAAAAGAAGGAATGGATTTATATTTTTCAATCAATAAAATGATTGCAAAACGATCTCTTCAACATTAAAAGAGGAAATATTTACCAATTTTATTTACAATTCAATTTATTTAAAAGGAGAGGCAAATGGTTAACTTAATTGGCAAGCTATTAAAATATCCAAAAATCATTCTCTTAACTATTCTATTGATTTCTATCGGATTTTTTATGGTGATGAAAAGCAACTCACGCATGGAAACTGATCTTGACAAATACATGCCGCAGCAGCATCCGGCATTTGTTTACAGTAACCAGGCCGAGAAATGGTTTGACATCAAAGACGGAATTATTATCGCACTGGAAAACAAAGACGGTGTTTATAATTATTCCACACTGAAAAAGGTCAAAGACCTGACCAAGAAGCTGCAAAAAATGAAACAAATTGAGAAGAACGATGTGACTTCGCTCTATACAGCGGACAATATCGTTGGCACTGAAGACGGCCTGGACGTAAAGGCTTTTTTCAAACGAGTGCCCAAAACCAAAGAAAAATTGCAGGATTTGCGTCAGAAAGTTCGCGATAATGAAATGGTTTTCGGGATGGTTTTCGGAAGACTGGTTTCCACCGACGAGACCGTGACCGTTATTATCGCCCGCATTGGGGATGACGTTTTTTCTCAAGAATTTTATCACGAAATATTGAATCTTGCCAAGGAATATGAAGGTCCGGAAAATGTCTATGTGGCAGGACGCCCGATCGTTGAAGGAACCATGGCATATCTGGGGCCCAAAGACATGAAGAGAATGGTGCCAATTGTCGTTTTGGTTATTATTTTGGTACTTTTTCTTGTGCTTCGAAATGGCAAAAGTACGCTATTCACTTTATTAGTGGTGCTTTTCAGTACAATCTGGGCGTTCGGACTCATGGCGCTTTTGAACATTCCCATTTATGCGGTTTCCACGATGATTCCGGTGATGCTTATCGCCATAGGGGTAGCAGACGGAATACATTTGTATTCCCATCTTTATATGCATTTGCGGGAAAATCCTGAGGCTGATCGCCGGGAGGCAGTCATGGACATGGTTCGCGAAATGTGGCGTCCCGTAGTGATGACTTCGATTACGACGGCAGTGGGATTTATTTCATTGCTGACATCGCAGGTCTATCCCATCAAATATTTCGGTCTGTTCACTGCTTTTGGCGTAATGATGGCGATGGTCTTTTCCTTAATATTAATTCCTGCCGGAATTTTAGCATTCGGTTTGCCTCATCCGAAAAAGAAAATAAAAGATGAGGATGACGATGCTGAGCATGATCATTTTGCTTACAAATTTGCCCATTTGGCGATTAGGCACAAGACACTCATCTACGTTGCCACGGTTATCATTGTTGCTGTTTCCATATTTGGCGTCACAAAAGTGTGGATAAATTCCAGCTTTCTGGAAAAATTTGAAAAAGACAGCGATATCGTCCTCACGGACAAATTTATCAATGAGCACTTTGGCGGAACCAGTACTTTGAATGTGATCCTCGAAGGGAAAACTGACGATACATTCAAGAGCCCTGAAACGATGCGCCTTGTAATGAAAATGCAGAAAGACGTGGAAAATACATTGCCGGTAGTAGGAAATTCATTTTCTCTGGGCGATTATCTGAAACGCATGAACAAAGTAATGCATGCCGATAGTGTGGAATATGATCGTATTCCAGGCTCCAGCGATTTGATTGCGCAATATTTGCTCTTGTACGAAATGTCCGGCGATCCGGATAATTTGTGGCAGGTTGTCACAGAAGATTATAAAAAGGCAAATATTACTTTTCAGCTCAAAAGCGATAACTCCAAAGCATTGAAAAGCGCCATCGACATCATAGAGAAATACCGGGCTGATTTTGAAAAAGACAATGTTGAAATGAATTACGCCGGTTCCGGTTATAAAGCATTGGTTTTTACAGACCTTATTTTACAGGGCCAGATTTCCAGCTTGTTGATTTCATTAATTATTATTGTGGTTCTTCTGGCGCTAATGTTCAAAAAATTCACTATTGGCCTAATTGGTTCGGTTCCCATTATCATTACCGCGCTAATCAGTTTTGGAGTGATGGGTTTGCTGGATATTCCGTTGAGTACAACAACAGCGTTAATTTCCAGTATTGCCATCGGAATCGGAATCGACTATGCGGTACACTTTATTGAAAGGTATAAAATTTACGCAACCCAGACAAAAGATAAGGCTAAAACCATTCAGTTAACCATGCATCATTCCGGCCGCGCGATAATTTTCAACGCCATCGTTGTTATCGCCGGATTTATGGTGCTGATTTTCTCGGTCTTTCCGCCTAACCGAATATTGGGAGCGTTGGTTTCTTTGAACATGTTCACCAGTTTTCTGGGAACAGTTACCGTGATGTTTGTGATTCTATACGGGTCAAATATCTACTTTAAAAATAAAAAGAAAAAATAACTGAATTGATGTGGATTTGTTCAGAAAATTTCTGCGCAAATCCGCATTTGCTACAATCTTTGAAAACAAAAATTATGGAGGTCTAAAATGACACTCAGAAAAATGAAAACAATCGTAATGGCTTTTATCGTTGCCATTCCAGTGCTCGTCTTTTCGCAGAGCAAAATAACAGGTCTGGAAGTAATGGAAAAAGTTTACAATCGCCCGACAGGCAAAGACATGGTCGGAAATTTAACCATGACTTTAATCAATTCAAGAGGCAACAAGCGCGTGCGAGAAATTAAACAATATATCAAAGATTTTGGTGATGTTGAAAAAAAGATCATGTTTTTCATCAAACCGGCTGACGTTCGCAACACTTCTTTCATGAACTGGAGTTACGACGATCCAAATAAAGACGATGACCAGTGGATCTATTTGCCGGCGCTGAAAAAAGTTAAACGCATTTCCAGCGACAGTAAGAGCGATTATTTCATGGGCTCGGATTTCACTTACGATGATCTGGGCGACAGGAAACCCAACGAAGACACGCATAAAATTCTTCGCGAAGAAACGCTGAACGGCGAGCAATGTTATGTGATCGAAAGCATTCCCAAAGATGAAGATTACATGTATTCTCGCACTGTAACCTGGGTTGTAAAAGACAAATGGATCGGATTGAAAAAAGAGTTCTACGACGAAGATGGTGATTTTCTCAAAGAACTTCATATAAAAAGATACGAGAAAATCAAAGGGTACTGGATCATTCTCGACACAGAGATGCACAACGTACAAAAAGAACATACCACAAAAATGGAAATGAGCAATGTCGTAATTGATGGCGGAATTAAAAACAGTATGTTTACGGAAAGAATGATGAAGAGAGGCATAAAATGAAAGCTCGAATATTTAAATTAACACTGGCAGCAGCGGTTTTGATTTTCATAGCCGGGCTTCAAGCCCAGTCAATTGGTCTGACTGGCTATGTGAGAAATTACACTGGCGTGCTGCTCAATGGAGATAATGAATATTCCATCATTCAAAATACTTTAAATCTGAATGTGGAACAAAGTAAAGACAAAGTTGCCTTTAAAGCCAATCCATACATTTACCAGTATCCGAACCAGGAAATGGAAATTGGTTTGCGCGAGGCATATCTGGATATCTATTTCAACTCCGTAGATGTGAGGATCGGAAAACAACAGATTATCTGGGGAAAAGCCGATGGCGTTTTTATCACGGACATCGTTTCCCCGAAAGATTTGAGCGAATTTCTGTTGCGCGATTTTGATGAAATCAGAATGGGAGTTACCGGAGTAAAAGCGGACTATTATCTTGGCGACAATACTTTTGAGATTGTCTGGCTTCCTGCCTTTACGCCGACAATTATGCCGCCGGAAGGCTCGATCTGGAGACCGAAGTTTCCCTTTCCGGTGACGCCAACATTCGATTATTCCAGAGAGGAAGTAACGCCTTCGCTGAAGAATGGTGAGCTTTTTGCAAAATTTTCAGCGCTCACTTCAAAAATAGATTTCGAAATAATGGCAGGTTATGCCTGGGACGATGATCCGACTATGCACGTAGTCAAATCCAGTGATCCGGCGACGCATCAATTGACCGGTTTGACTGTCTATCCGCAACACCATCGATTAAATATTGGTGGCGGTAGTTTTAGCACAACCATTGGTCCTTTGGTGCTTCGCGGTGAAGGCGCCTATTACAACGGGAAATATTTCAATTCGTCAGATCCGACATTACCGGAAAGTGTCGTGGAAAAAGATTATCTCCATTACCTGATCGGTCTGGATTACACTTTGTG
>JAADFU010000128.1:385-27100 GCA_013152715.1 Calditrichota bacterium | reverse complement strand
CCATCAATGATACACTTATCTGCTCCAGCACCTTGCAATACCACATTCTCCTTCATCCGAATCCCGTGCTCGTAATAAGTTCCTGGCATCACATAAACCGTGTCACCAGAGCTGGCTGCAGCCATGCCCTCGCTAATGGTTAAATAATCGCCATTACCTCTGGCATCTACGATAATCGTTCTGGCTGAAATGACATTATTAAATAGCAGCATCAATCCCAACCAAACAATATTCCCGATTAAACACTTTTTATTTAACATAACACTTTCTTCCTTCTGAAAATTATTTTACCAATAACAGCTTGTCAGAACGTGTGAAACGACCACTTTTTAAAGTATTCCTGAGCACAAGGAGAAGCAATCATGGTCGTTGAAAGAATAACAAAACATAAAAAAATGGCCGCCAATATACGGAATGTTTTCTTTTTTAATTCCATTTTGCCCTCCATGTTTTAGCTAACGAATTAATGTCATCTTTTTAATTTGTGTGAAACTACCCATTTTTAAAACATAGAAATAAATTCCACTGCTCACATCCTTTCCGTTTTTATCCTTGCCGTTCCAAACAATCTGATGCTCACCAACCTGTTGGTTTCCTGTGAACAGTTTTATCACCTCCTTTCCTTCCAAGTTATAGATTAATAGCTTAACTTTACCATTTTGAGCTAAGTGATATCTAATTGTAGTTTCTGAATTAAATGGATTTGGGAAATTCTGAAAAAGATTATGTGTTTTTGTAAGAAGAGCATTTTTTTCCTGTTGCCTAATTAAAGTTGTTACCGTGTCTTGGAATACAAAAACACCTTCATCAAAAGCAGCAAACCAAATTTCTCCCTTTGAATCCACAAAAATATCACTTATGAATTTCCCATCTAAAACACTATCTTGTGTAAAATGTTGCCAATGGTTACCATTAAATTCACTTACACCATAATAACCTGCATAACTGATCCATACATGCTGATTAGAATCAATGGCGACATTATTGAGAAGGTTAGTTTCTATACCATCTTTTGTAGTATATAGGCTCCAATTTGTCCCGTCATACATTCCCAGTCCATCCAATAAAGTAGCAAACCAGAGGCGATTCTGTTTGCTAAAAGCTAACTCTATAACTGTTCTCATGCCATCTCCCCACATATATCCATATTCCAGAGAAGATATTCCATTATCGTGTGCAAAATAAAGATTTCCTTGACGATCTATTTTTATATCACTGATTGCATCATAAATGTAAGTTCCGGGTACAAAAAATGGATGCCAAACTTTCCCGTCAAACCAATAAGCATAATTTGCATCTGATCCAACCCATATATTGTTTGATGAATCAATCCCTAATGCAAAAATCCAGGTATCTCTTTCTCTACCTGATGGATTGTAATAAGTGAATGTTGAATCATCATATTTGACAACATATTCTTTCGTTGCATGGCTTAGTGCTACTCCCACAAACCATTTGTTATTATTTTTATCAATCTCGATTTCTCTCCAAAAAATCATCGTACTATCCCAAACCGTTGTATCGACTAATGTGTGCCAGATACCTTCCGTGTCTAACTCACACACACCTTTATCTGTAGCAAACCAATAATTCCCATATTTGTCTTGAGTCATATCTAATACGTTTCCGGGGAGCTCATCAGGATAATGTGTCCAGATACCTTGTGAATAGCAAGTAGGGATTTTCAAAAATAAGGCGTTGATAATACAAATAAGAAATGTAAAGAAATATGTCTTCATGATTTCTCCTTTAAAATAAGGGAGCAAAACGTTTTAGCGAATGGGGCACCCAAACCACAATCCATCTCTGACCCGCATTGCAGCTTGGGCTATGAGTTATAAACTTATTCTTCCCCCAAATTATTCCAGGAAGATTTTCCCCCAAATATGCTTTGTTTTGTTGTATCTGTTTCATCACAATACTTTAATTTTAATTTATTTTTTTATTAAAAAATTCGCATTGCCCTTCTATTAATATATTAAAATTTGCACCCAAAATATTAAAAAAAAATCTGTTATTTTTTTGTAACAAATTAAGCTCACAAAAAAGCCTTCCCCAGATGAGAAACGAGAAACCAGGTTTCTTGAAGAAACCTGGTTTCTTTTAACCCCAATCTACCGCAACAACACCATCTTTTTCGTTGCGACAAACTTGTCGGTGCGCAGTTGACACAAATAAACCCCGCTGGCGACTGCATTGCCATTTTCATCTACGCCATTCCATTTCACGCGATGCGTTCCTGCGGATTGCTGCCCGCTGAACAAAGTCCTGATTTTTTGTCCCTGCAGATTGAAAATTATTAGCTCGATATTGGATCTTTGAGGAATTTGATAGGTAATTTCGGTTTCAGGATTGAACGGATTGGGATAGTTTTGGAATAAAACATAGTCGGAAGGCATGACTTTTTCTTTATCGGCTTTTACGGAAACTTCCGGCATCCATTTGTAAATAGCGCCATGTTCCCCTCCAACCCAGCCATGATCTTTGTCCGTAAAAAACATCGTCGCCCACCAGCAATAATGATCCGTGGAATAAGAAGAGTCCCAATGTTCTCCGCCGTCAAGTGTATGAAAAACCAGGCCATTGTCCGCACATATCAATCCCTCATTCTCATCAAAAAAATGGACTTTAGTTAAAAATCCATCTCCTGTATCAAGAGAAATATTTTCCCACTGCCATCCGCCATCTGTCGTGCGCCAGGCAACATTGCCACTCCCCACATACCAACCATGGGTTCGGTTAATAAAAAACATATCCTCGAAGTGGGGCACGGGAATCGTTGTTTGATAAACCCAGCTATCTCCGCCGTCCTCGGTGTGATAAATTATGCCATCATAGCCAGTCAGCCAGCCGTATAAACTGTCCACGAAACACGAGTTATCCATCTGTTTTCCTGTTACAAAAAATTTTTCCTGCCATGTTTGGCCGCCATCATCCGTGCGACTTACATAACTGTGCACAATTTCATTGGTGTCCGAATGAGAACCTACCAGCCATCCGCGTCTGTCATTGGCGAAATAAATCGTGTAATAATGGCGCGTGCTGTTTTCTAACGCACATTGCCATGTTATTCCGCCGTCATTCGATTTGTAAACATGACTGCCTGCCGCGAGCCAGCCCTGTTGCGAATTACGAAAAAAGATATTGCCGGATCGATCCAAATTCGCCGTTTCCCAGGTGTTTCCTCCGTCGGTTGTTTTTATCAAATAATTGCATGATGCCCAGCCGGTGTCGCTATTGACGAAAAAGATATCATTTATTTGCGTTGCCGGAAAGTTCATGCGCCATTGCCAGCTTTCTCCGCCGTCTTCGGTCTTCATTATTTGACCTGCCCAGCCTACTGTCCAGCCAATTCTATTATCTATAAACTGAATATCCGTTAAAAGAGGGAAATTTCTCTTATTTTGCATCATCCATGTAGAGCCGCCGTCACAAGTTTTTATGAGTGTTTGATAGCCAAACGAGCTTCCCCCGACCACCCAGCCAGTATCGGGATTGAAAAAATATAGACTCTCTAAATTCGGTGTTTTATCGCCAAATTGGACGATATCTTTTTGGATTTCCCAGGTATTTCCGCCATCATGAGTGATTCCAAAAGTCGCGTTTGCGCCAAGGACAAAACCATGATTCTTATCGATAAATTTTACTCTTGTAAAAACAGAGCTGCCATCGCGATATTGCTCCTGCCATGAATTGCCGCCATCGCTGCTATGCCAGATTGCTCCCTTGTCTCCGGCGACCCAGCCATTTAAAGAATCGACAAATTCAATATCCCAGAATCTGTTATTAAACGTATTCTCTTGATATTGCACCTGCCAGCTCTCTCCGCCATCCGTTGTTTTGATGATTATTGTGTTCAAATAGCCAACGATCCAGCCGACTTTGTCACTGACAAAGCTACAGCTCAAAAAATCATTTGTTAACCCTGTATCTTTGTATTGCCAGCTATTACCCCCATCTGTTGTATGCAATATCGTTCCTTCATAGCCAATGAGCCATCCTATTTTTTCATCGACAAAAAACATATTTTCAAGAGACCCGGTTAATTTTGACAAGACTTCATCGCTAAACTGGTAATTTTGCCAGGTTTCTCCACCGTCCTCAGTTAAAAATAAATCTGCTATGTCTGCCAATATCCAACCTTTCTGCTCATTAACAAAGGTAATTTTATTAAAACTTTCTTCAAAATCTGCCTGACGAACTTGCACCCATTTTCCCTGTGCTGATAGATGAGAGGTAATAGTTGAAAATAAAACAAGCAAAGTAAGAAGAGCTCTTCTCATTTTCATGCTCCTTTCATTAATAAAATAAGATCTGCCCGCTGATAATACGATAAGTGGGCTGATGAAGACTAACTTATTTACTAATAAATAGCTTCCTAATATATATTATAATTTTATGTTAAAATATTGAAAATTTAATTAATAGAAAAGCCTTCCCTGATTTCAGTTAAAATCAGGAGAGGCTTCATTTCCAAGCAGGATTGTGGTCTTTGCGAAAAAATTGCTTATCGCAGCAAAATCATTTTGAGCGTTGAGGTAGCAGATTCTGACTGCATCCGGCAAAAGTACACGCCGCCGGAAACAGGACAGGAAAAATCATTTCTCCCGTCCCAATGCAAATGGTGGATACCCCGCTTTTGATTTCCGTGTGCCAGCAATCTGACCTGTTGACCCGCTGTGTTCAAAATAGTGATGCGGACAAAAACGTCTGCAGCCAGTTCATAGTTAATCTGAGTCGTTGGATTGAATGGGTTGGGAAAATTTTTCAGCAATTTGAAAACGAGCGGAGACGTGATTTGTACTCTTCTTGTCGGAGAAAATTTGCTGCTGCCGTCAAGGTCAATCTGTCTGAGGCGATAGGAGTAGCTGCCCGGCGGAAGATTGCTATCCGTGAAAGAATACGCATGAGGTTCAGCGGTAGTATTTTGCCCGCGAACAAAATCGATGATTTGGAAATCTTTTTCGGTTTTGGAGCGCTGAATTTCAAAACCAAAATTATCGCTCTCGCTCAAAGTGCGCCATTTGATTTGTACTTTGTTGCCGAACACTTTTGTTGTAAAAGAGGCCAACTCCACCGGAATGGCGCCGCTCGACACCAGATCAAGATTTTGGTTTAGTCCCGATTTCCAGGTTCCGGTCGGAGCAAGCAAGTAAACCTGACCATTAACAACGGCATTGAAAATAATCTCGTCACCGTCCTTGCCGCCTTCGATTTCTTGAGTCGAAGGATCGTCTCCGTTGACAAGCAGCAAGCCATAGCTTCCGGCAACATCGACGGTGTCGCTGGCCGGGTAAGCGATGTTGTTAATTGTGGGGATGACAATTGTTCCGGCGGGTGCGTCGGCAGTGTTTATTTTTATTGAACCGTAAAAACCTGCCGGAATTGGCGGCTGCGAGATACCTGATGTGCTGAAAATGGTGATGAATAAAAAAATCGCGGCAAAGCAGGCGCTTGTTTTCCTCATGGGTGCTCTCCTCAATTCTCCGATGCAACATCTTATTTTTTCAATCGAATCAAAAGAAAATATTTCCGGAAATGCGGTGCGCATTCCCCAAATCGTAGCTGACAAAAGCGTAGTCCACGGAAAAGAATGAAAACTTCATGCCGGCGCCGGCGGTCAAATGATTTCGTTCTTTGCCGATGCGCAGGCTGATGGTTTGAAAAATTTCATATTCCAATCCGGCATTCAAATCCACGCCGGCAACGTTACCGATGGAATAGAGATTCTCCGGGCTTCTGCCCTCGAAGCGAATCGTCTGTCCGATTGCGGCGCGAATTTTTCCGGTCAAAAACGGCACTTTATCGGCGAGAGAAACGGAAACTAAAATATTGGGGTTTCGCATTTCCCGACTGCCGGTGTCCCAGAACAAATAAGTTCCGGTCGCATCTTGCAGACACGCACCGACCGAAAATTTGGGTGAAAATTGATAGAGCGCCCCCAGGTCAAAGCCAAATCCCAATGCGGAATGGTCAGCGACTTGCTGGTACAAGGTTTTCAGATTTCCGCCGATGAAAAGATTTTTCTTCACTTTGCTGGCAAAAGAGAGAAAAATAGCATGTTCCAGATCCTGGAAATATTTTTCAATGATGGGCCTGTGGAATTCATCGAGCTGGGTTGCCATGGGAATGTCTTCCACGCCGACGCGAAAATAGCTGATTCCGAAAGCCCTGCCGGATTTTGTCGGAAAGATAAAATTGACGAAATTTGCTTGCAGCAGATCGGAAAACTGGCTGGAATGCATGAGCGACATTTCGGGAGAAGCGAGCTGCGCCAATCCGGCCGGATTCCAGTAAACCGCCGACGCATCATTGGCAATCGCGCTGTAAGCTCCGCCCAGTGCCAGCGCTCTGGCGCCAATGCCAATGTTCAAAAAATCCGCGGTATATTTTTGTCCGAAGGCAACATTCGTTGCCAGCAAAAACGCGAATAAAATTACTTTCGCCAAACGGAATATTTTTTGCGCCGAAGGGATCAAGTTAATTGCACTCCCGCAAAAATTTGCTATTGAATTTTTACTAATTTTTCTACGCACTCGGTTTTCTGCTGCTGGTCTTTGGCAATGATTTTGTAAAAATAAACGCCATTAGCAATGGGGTCGCCGAATTCATCAGCGCCGTCCCAGTAGGTCTCATTGTAGCCAACTTCTCCGTTAGCGCCGCGAATGGTACGAATTAATCTGCCGGAAATTGTGTAAATTTTAATGCAGACGTCTGCCGGAAATTTGTTTAGCAAGTAATAAGTAAATTTTGTTTCATCCTGCATGGGATTGGGAAAATTGACAACTTTTTCCAGCGATAAATCCGAGCAAATACGAAAGCTAAATTCTGCGTATCTGTCGTTAGGAAGTAAGCTGACATTGTGGACAATTGCTTTCAGCACATACTCGCCGGATTCAATGTTTGCCACCGGCATTGAAATTCGAAATTGACTGGCATGTTGATTTCCGGTCTTTTCAACGAAAAATTTGTCTTCAGTCAGCGGAAGAGCATTGAGACAAATTTGAATGTCGTCATTTGCCAACGGGATTTGTTCGCTGACGATGTCGATGAAAATGGTTGCATCAGCCGGAATCGGATCCCCGGCGACGGTCTCAGAATTAACGATTTTGTTGTCCACGCGAAATTGAATTTTCAACGGCGATTTCAAAGAATCAGCGTCGGTCAGCGCAAACAAATCCAGCCGATGGTTCACTGCTTCTTCCCAGACGCCGCGAGTGTCCGATTGGAAAATTTCGCCGGAAGGCAAATGAATTTTGAAGATAATTTCTTCGCCTTGAGCCGCTCCCTCGATTGCCGTGGTTTTGGGATTATCCCCGCTGACGAGAAACAAATTGTATTTGCCGTCATTTTTTACGATTGCATCCGGCGGAAAATGTTTGCCGTCAAGCCACGAGGAAATGCGCGTCCCGCGCGGCGCCGGAAGATTGCGCACGTAAACGCTGCCGAAATAGCCCGAAGGCATGGGCACGGTGAGCTTGTAATATTCATCGCTATTAGTTGCCGCCAAATTGATCTCTTTTGCGGCGGAAGAAATGAGCGCATTCGTTTTTGGCGCTGCCTGCAGCGGATTTTGCGGCGCGTTGTTGTAAACGGGAATGCGTGACACAATGAGCGTGTCCGCCCGCGACATTTTGAGCCAATATCCGGCGCCAGGTTTGAGTTGATTCAATGTCCAGAATTGGTCTGGTAAATTTGCATCTGCGCCGTACCATTGACCGTCTGCGTAATGGAGAATTTTTTCCCAATTTCCCTGAACCGTTTGCAGCGCCGCAGAAAGACCATGAGATTCAACAGTTGGGTAACCGACTAAATTCCACCCCGGAGTGAGCGGAATGATGCTGGTTTTTTCAGCGCCGTCTACGGAAATGAGTCCTTCAGACGTTGATTGCAGCCAGTAGCCTCGGCCTGTTTTGAGTTCTTTCAATGTCCAGAATTCAGAAGGAATTTGCGCGTCTGCGCCGATCCAGTGATTGTCCTCGAAGGCCATAATTTTTTGCCAGCTATTTTTTACTGATTCAAGCGCCGAATCGATAGAAGCGTGCGCCGGAGCGCGGGGCAGCGAAATCAAATTCCAATCCGGTTTGACGGCAAATGCGAGCGAGGGAATATTGATTTTCAAAGCCGGATCTCCGAATAAATTGTAAAAATCAATATGATCGCTGAAAACGGCTCCGCCCGAAGCGAAAATGGAAATTTTTCCTTTGACAACGACGGAACCCAAAATGTTGTCGCGGTCCTGCAAAAGCGATTGGTAAAGTCCGTCGCCCAGATACTGGTCAGCGGCGGTGTAGCCAAATCCGCTTGGCGAAAGACAGGCGACGGCTCCGCCCATGCTGGCATTGAGAAACTCTTCTGCCAAACAATATGGCTCCTGCGCATGTTGAAAATAGCCGTTCATGCAGGACATGGTTACCAAAATGGGCAATTTATCTCCGTTATTGAGGGAAAGAACGTCAGTGCGATTAAAAATGTTTTCGGAAGCCCAGGTGCTCGGCGAGCCATGACCGAGATAGTTGACAATGAGACAGCCGTAATTGATGCCGTCAATGATCGCGGCGCGGGCTTGATCTTCCGAAAGATAATCGCGAAGATAGACTCGTAAAACGTCAAAATTATCGGGCAGATAATTAGCGATAAATGACTCGGACACATCTTCGAACGGACCGCCGTTGTCTTTGTTGTCAGCGACAAAAATGGTTTTTCTGTTCCATCTGCCTGGCGGGGGAGAGGATTCGTAATGAATTATTTTTTGAATTATCAAATCGAGAAAATTGTTGCTGCGAACCGGTAGCCGCCCAATGAACATCTCCGGCAAATTATCTTCGCCTTGCAGACACACAAACCAGTTGTCAGAAGAAGTCTCGGTGTGAATTGTTGCGCTTTCAAAAAGGTGTGTCGGCATGAAATCAGTCAGGCTGTTGCCCGTGTAGTTTTTGAAATCATAACTCGCATCTCCGACCAACAAAACGTATGTCGGCGCCGGCGGCGTCCAGTGAAAGTAGGCATATTTTAGAAAATTTTTAATCGCCGCCGGGTCTTTGATGCCGTAATTTAATTCGTCGTAAATATCATCCACGCGAACCGTAGCGACGTTCAATCCCTGATTTTGTCGGAAACTCGCTAATGGCGCAATATTTTGTTCAAAATTGCGATGCGTGATGATGATGTAGTCCGCCTGATTGTTGGGAGAGAGAAGCTGCGAAAAATGATCTTTTTCAATCAGCGCCGGCTTTTTTGTGTGCTCGGGAGAGATAGCCAGATAATGTCGCGATTCAGCAGAATCCTGAAAAGTCAGGCGACGAGACGAACCATAATCTTCATAGCGAAAATTGATGAATTTTCGCGTATTGACGGAATCAGTAATATCGTAAACGAGCATTTCATCGGAAGACAAATTGCTGATTTCGTAGTGAAAAAAACCAGGAGTTTCTTTTCCCCAGAATCCGAAAAAATTACCGCGTGCATCGTGCTCGCGCCAGAATTCTGTTCTGAACCAATTCAATAAAACCACGTCCGCCGCCGCTTCAGTGTCGCCAGGCAACTCGATGGTCAAAATATTTTTTCCCTCACGAAAAACTCCCTGATTAATGTTCGCCTGCGCTTGTTTTTTGTCCTGTCCGTCCCATTTTACATCTAAAATTTGTTCGCCGTTGATGAAAATTTTCGCATGGTGATCCGGATTTTGCACCATGTGGGTCACACCGCGAAATTCAATAGTGAACCGCGCCGGAAGAGCGGAAACAGTTACCAGATCGTTGAGGTAGAACTCAATTTCTTTCTGCGTCGGCGCGGTCAATTTTTCCCAGAACCAGTGGTCTTCGTATTGGCCGTTGGCAATGCTGGTGTAGTAGAGTTCGTTTTTCTCATAATGTTTTTTGTAAATCGACCGCTTCACGATGGGGAATGTGCTGTCAGGTTCACTGTCGCAGAGTTGAATTCTTTTTCCTTTTTCCTCACCGACAGTCAGCCAATAAATATTATTCCTGGTGTATCGGCCTTTTTCGGCGGCGCCAAAAAATTCAATGTAATCGGATTCGTCAAATTGCCCGTCTTTCTCGCCGGCGATGAAAATGGGAATTTCCGTTCCTTTATTAAACATACGGATATTTCTCGGATCAACGCCAGCCAATTGAAGTCCCGCTGTTTCTAAATCGCTGCTGTAAATGCGATAAATAGCGTCGTCGTCAATGAAAATTTTGTACCACTCGTTTTCAGAAAAACGATAGTGATTTTTGCCCACGACTGCCGTCGAATTGTCAATAATGCGCCACGATTTCGATTTATCATAATTGACGACAGTTTTTTGGAGAATTTTTTCAAATGGCGCGCTTTTCAAACGGCTGCTAAAATTATTAGCCAATTTTTTCGGAGAAGAAAATCTGACAATGATGGTCGCTTTCGGGAAAATTTTCGTTTCGCCTGTTGCGGGATTGTAACGTACCGGAAAAAAGCGAATGCGCCCCAATCTTTGTCCGCGCAGGTAAATTGAAGTGTCCAAAGCCACTGCTTGCGGTGGATAAAATGAATTTGTTGGGAATGATTTGCCGGACGGAAGAGTCTTCGTAATCAGGTCGGGTGAAGTTTTTACGTCCCCATTTTCAAAAACCTTCTGCTTTGTGCCCCACCGCGGCGTCGCCGCGATGTTCAGCGAGCCCAATGAGATCGGATCCGACAACCGGACTTGGAGCGTGACATTTCCCGACGGGGGAAGCGCAAAAAGAACGGCTTTTACCGGCAACTGCGGCTTGTCTGGTTCAAAGGTCTGGGCGAAATTGGGAATTGAAATCGATTTAAAAACTTTGCCCGCAGATTTTCTATTTTCTATCTGATAATTTCGGGCGCTGATTTCGAACTTTAGTTGATTTTGACTACTTTGCAAAATTTTTAATGACTTTCCCGTTTCTTTTGAAAAACAAACAGCGCTGCTTTTCAAAATGAAATGTGTGAGAAGCAAAATAAAAAAAAGTGTTTTTCGTTGATAGTTTGCCATGTCGTTGTCATCGTAAGTTGGTTTTGGGTCAAATGGAATGACCCTAACGGATGTTTGCATAATGGGAGTTAGTCTGCTAAAATCTTTCAACATACATCAAAAAATATGCCATCATTATATGAAACAAATAATTAAGTCTAAAATGAAAATTAACAGTTCCATTGGTTTAGAAATTAGCAACAAAAAGAAAGTAATTTCTTAAAAAACAAGGTGCAGTTACAGGGATCAATTCTAACCTTTTTTGAAAAAATCTTATTTGCTATTTTGGAAACATGTAACTTACTCTTCTTTTTTGTTTCAAGTCAATACACCGCATTGAACTCAATAAATCAGATTGATGCGATGGCATGTCGTTCACAGGTCAGGTTTTTATGTCGCGATTTTTGTCGTTCAGAAAATCTTCATAAAAGAACAAAATATAGCAATAATTATCACAAAACAATTCCTTGTTTCGTTGCAAGTGGAAAGTTGTCTGATTTCAATTTGAAAATAGAAATTATATTCAATGCCGGCGATAAACGGAATTATTAAAAAATTGTTAAATGTGATTGGCAGCACTATTCTTTTGAAATTTAAGGATATATTAATAATGAAAACGATAACTAATAGTAAATTATGGATAATTATGTCGAATTGTCTATTAACTTTAGCAATTTTTGAATTTTTAAACTGGGGCGCGAATGTTGAAGCGACAGAATAAGGAATTGATTTATCAACTAAAAAATTAGACAATTAGCTGGTTAATAATTTGCAATAAATTTGTCTTTGACCATATTTGTTTTGAAATGAAGGAAACAAAAAATATTTAAATGATTAATTGATTCCGGCTGAAAACAAGAGAATCAGACGATAAATAAAAGTCATAACATAAATAGAATCAATATGATATATTAGAAAGAAAACCCCAATAAGATGAAAGGATTTTATCCGAATTTAAACAATGGTTAATGAAATTTCATTTTTCGATGTGTTTTCGTTAAAATGGTGGTACAAAATTTGCTGTATTGTAGATAGAAAATGATTAAACATTAGAAAAAACAATAAATTAAATTATTTTTCATCGGGAAACAACTATTTGTGGGATTTTCATCATGAGCAGCAGACGGACAACAATTGGGTTATTCATCATTTTCACTTTCTTCATGGCGGCGAGCATATTTGCGCAGCAGTCAGGGTCTTTGTGGATAAAGACAAATAAGCCGGGTAGCGCTGATTTTAATGACGAGACCGTTGACAAAAAAGCGTTACAGTTTTTGGACAGTTTGATGCAACGCGACGATATCGTGGTTACTTTTCTGGGCGGCGCCGACCAGTTGCCCTGGAAAGGGCTGCCGAAAAATTCGAAACTGTCTCATGCAATTGATCAGGCAAAAAAATTGGAGCGTGCTTTGGCATTGCGAAATCGTTATGGAAAAGGAGAGATTGGCGTTACTGATGAGTCGATTCGCGGAGTTAAAGTTGTGTGGCGTCCCAAACCTCCGGACGCGTTTGAACTCAAAAAAGATTTGGAAGCGCTGAAAGCCGCCAATGATTCGCTGCGGAAAATGGTGCAAAATAATCACAAGGGAGAGGATCGACGATTACTTGTTGTGGCGGATTCGCTGGCGCGTAATTTTGCCGATCAATATCGCGTGCATGATCAGGAAGTGGAACACATTTTTGCTGATTGGGAGATAAAAACCGGTATGGCCGCCTGGACAGGAGGATCGCCTTATGATTTGTTGGTGCCGACTTTGGGCATCTCTCTCAGTCGCATGTATTGGGCTTTTGAATTTAGCGGCGGATTCACTCCCTGGAGTCAGAAAGATGCCCTTGGAGAACGCGGCGACGCTTTGCTATCAGGGACAATCTCATTTTTTCCCAGAAATCGAATTTCTTATCACCTGGGAGCATTTTCAGGTTGGGAATTTTTAACGAAAACGGACAACTGGACGATGAAAGTGATGGGGGTAACCGTTGGACCTTCGATAAAATGGAAATTTTTTGAGCTTTATGCCGGCTATGCTTTTGCAAGGTTGAGCACCTTAACCGGAAATGATCGTTGGAAAAACGGACTACTTGCTCATCTCAATTTTAAGTTTCTTATTAATTAAACGTGATGAGGTGAGGTCATGGACAGCAAAAGGACTGCATTGTGGTGGGGAATTGTTTTTGCAATTTTTTGGGGGTTAAGTTGCAGCAAAGCACCGTTGCCAACCCAGACCAATGAGGGGAATATTGAAAAACAAAACAATGTCGGTAAAATAATTATTACGGCGATTGATTTGAATGGCGATGCACTTGACAGCGCTAATGTTTATTGGGATGGAAAATTTATTGGTTTGACTCCGTTGGAGAAGAATGATGTTGTTACAGGAACGCATACTGTTCGGGTGCAAAAGACGGGTTTCGAGTTATATTCAGAATTTATTACTATTAATTCCACTGAAACATCATTTATCGAAGCGATATTAAAAAAATTAGCTCTAAACAAAGGACAGCTATTCGTAACCGTGGATCAGGATTCGGTCGTTACAACTGTGACTGACGCCGATAATAATGTTGTTGATTTGTTTTTTGACCAGGTTCGAAGCCTGGTGTTGGACCCTGGCGGCTATTTTATTAAGGCAGAGCGGCCTGGTTATCGCATTTTTCATGTTGCCGTGGAAATTCGCATTGATAGCATCGTAATTCAAAATATTCATCTCGAAAAATTGGAAAATAGCGAGCTTCCGGAAGTGGTTTTGGCTCTTCCCGACAGCGGGCAGGTGAATGTGCCGGTAGCGATCGCCTGGGAAAGCAGCAGGGCGGAGCGTCTGGACATTGATTATGTCCCTAATCCGGGCTTGAGCGGCAAGCGCGAGATTGTCTTTCAGCTTTCGGGAATGAAATATATTCGAGCAACGGCTTACAATAATGCCGGTTCGGTGACTTCACTGGACAGCATTTTTATTGCAGATCCCGTGAATGATCCCGGGACTCCTCCGACGATTGACGTATCGGTTCAGCCCAAGAATATTCAGGCTGGCGAGAGCGCGACGATTCGCTGGCAATCCCACAACGCTGTGAATGTTTCGGTTGATTTTGTTGTTGGTGCGGGATTAAGCGGCGCCTGGCAAGTGAAATTCGACACTCCCGGGGTCTATCCCATCGAAGCGCGCGCTACTGGACCCGGCGGCGAGGCCACTGCCACTGATACGCTTTTTGTCAATCCGAATAATTTGCCGGATTTACCGAATATTGAAGAATTTGAGTTGACGCCAGATTCCATTCAGTCTGGTCAAAATGCGGTCTTGCACTGGCAGGTCAGCGGACAAGGCGCGCGTGTGATTATTGACCAGGGAATCGGAGAAGTGGGTTTGTCAGGAAACCAGAATGTGAGTCCGGAGATATCAACGCTGTACACTGTTTATGCGACGAATTCAGCGGGAACTGTTTCCAGGTCTGCTTTTTTGAAGGTAGGCCAGCGCGATCCAATCACTACCGACCCGCCCATAATTCAAAATTTCACCGTGGAACCCGATTCAATTGAACAAGGTCAGACCGCTACGCTTCGGTGGTCTGTCAGCGGAGAAAATCTGCACGTCATCATTGATCAGGGAATCGGAGAAGCGACTCCCGAAGGTCAGATCAATGTGTCGCCTGATGTGTCAACGCAATTTACGTTGTATGCGACAAATCCAGGCGGCACGGTTTCACGAAAGGTTCAATTAGTCGTTGCGGAAAAACAGCCATCGCCGCCAGATCCGCCAACAATTTCGTTGACGGCAAATCCGCTGGAAGTTTTGGTGAACGAGCCGATAACTTTGACTTGGACGTCGGAAAATGCGAATGTCGTCATGATCGATTTCACGCCGCAAGCCGGTTTGAATGGCGAATACCAGTTGACATTTTCTCAACCCGGCGAATATGTCATTCACGCCGTTGCTTACGGAGACGGTGGTTCGGCGCAGGCTCAGGTCACGGTGACCGTGCGAGACTTTGATGCGCCGAATTTGGATTTTTCCGCGACTCCTGCGGAAGTCGATTTTGGCGATCCGGTAGTGGTAACCTGGCAGTCTGACGGATTTCAAGTGATCATTGATCAGGGAATTGGCGTGCGCGGGCCCAGCGGTTCCGAGGAAATTATTTTTGAAAGCCCCGGCTACAAAATTTTCACGGCTACTGCTTACGGAGCGGGAGAAAAGACGACGATAAAAACAGACACAGTTTTCGTGCGAGAACCGCAATCTCCGGAGTTGCCGGTAGTCTGGCTGGCGATTGTTGACAGCGTCGAGGTCGGAAAGCCGGCGGCGGTCGAATGGCACAGCCAACATGCGGAACGCGTTGATGTGGATTTTGTGCAAAACCCGGGATTGAACGGAAGAGCGGAAGTTGTTTTTGCTTCGGCTGGCAGGCGGATTGTTTCGGCAACTGCTTACAATTCGGCGGGACAAGTCACAGTTTCGGATACGATTGAAGTCGTCGAGTCCAACATTTACCAACAAATGTTGCCGATTTACGTTTCTTCGCAGACCACCGTCGCCGCCATTCACCCGACTGTGCCGCAGGTTGTGGAGAATGCCGGTCAAACTGAAATTATTAAAGCTGGCTATTATCGAATTACCGCAGCCGTCTGGTACAATAGCGGTGATTTGCAAAAAAATGAAAGTTTCTTTATTGTGCTGCACGATGAAAATGGCAATAATATTTATCCTGAAGACCCCAATGCCGGGATTTACAAGGTTGTGCCCGACGATCCGGGAAAAGCGCACGTCAGCGAGCGAAATGCAGGATTATTTTATTTGAACCAGGGAGAGATTACTATTTCTCTCCATCACTACTACACCATCGCGCAGCAATTTCCGCAGTTTGTGGTTGACGGTCCCATTGATGGGCCCGAAAGTGTACATGTCGTGAGTTTTAAATTAGAGTATTGGCAACCATGATTACCCTTCCATAAATGGGATTAACATCAAGCACAACATCTTTGAAAAAAGTCTCTCGAGCAAAATTGAAGTTCGAGGGGCTTTTTTTTTTTGCTAAAAATTAAAGATGCTATTTTTAGAAATACATTGATAAGCTACGTTAGCTGTTTAGAAAATCTGGCTGCTTGTTTATTTGAGTTCCGCTTTTGGGTATGTGCTTTTTCAAATTATTATGCGTCAAATTCTATCTTCATAAAAAAGTCCTTTTGGGAAAGTTTGATTATTCATAAGTCAACCCGAGTTTGCATTACTAAAATTTTGCTTGATAAGTTGAGCAAAAAGCGGTATATTGTGACAAAAAAAATAACAAAAATCTTCAATAGATGAGAAAAAACAACCGACTAATAATAATCTTATCAAATCTTCAATCCATTCATCGGGGAGGTCAAACCTATGAAAGAAAAAAATGAAAAGACAGTAGTCATGGAATCGGAAATCTACAACCCACATGAGGAGATCGTTAAAAATGCTAATGTGAAAGAATACGAAAAACTCTACCAGCGCTCCATCGAAGATCGGGAAGGCTTTTGGTCAGAGCAGGCCGAGTATTTGGAGTGGTTTAAAAAATGGGATAAAGTGCTGGACGATAGCAATAAGCCTTTTTACAAATGGTTTGTAGGCGGAGAAATCAACATTGTTCACAATGCAATTGACCGCCATCTTAAAACCTGGCGCAAAAATAAATTAGCCCTGATTTGGGAAGGTGAGCCAGGCGACGTGCGCACTTTTTCTTATCATGCTTTGAATCGTGAAGTTTCCAAATTTGCCAATGTGCTAAAAAGTATGGGCGTGAAAAAGGGTGAAATTGTTACTATTTACATGCCGCAGATTCCGGAGCTGGCAATTGCCATGTTAGCCTGTGCTAAAATAGGCGCTGCTCATAGTGTCGTTTACGGTGGATTTAGCGTGGAGGCGTTAGCTGAAAGAATTGAGGATGCGAACAGCAAAGTTCTCATCACTGCAGATGGCGGGTACCGACGTGGCTCTACTACTGACCTCAAAGGAATCGCCAACGAAGCCATGAAACGCTCTCCCACCATAGAGGTCTGCATTACTGTAAAAAGAACGGGCAAAGAAGTTTACATGGAAAATGACCGTGATTTTTGGTACCACGATCTGATGTGCATGCCCGTTGCCAGTCCCAAATGCGAAACAGAAGTCATGGATGCTGAAGACATGCTTTTCATTCTTTACACTTCCGGAACCACTGGGCGTCCCAAAGGTGTATTACACACTCACGGCGGCTATGCGGTCTATACTGCCACCACTTTGCGTATGGTGTTTGATTTAAAAGATGAGGATCGCTGGTGGTGTGCCGCCGATCCCGGTTGGATTACCGGACACAGTTACATCGTTTACGGACCGCTGATGAACGGAGCCACTGTGATGATGTATGAGGGTGCTCCCAATCATCCCTATCCAAATCGCTGGTGGCAGATGATTGAAAAATATGGCATTACCATTCTTTACACTTCACCGACGGCAATCCGCGGGCTGATGCGCTTCGGCGAGGCCTGGGTCAATCGTCACGACCTGAGCAGTTTGCGGCTGCTGGGATCGGTAGGCGAGCCCATTAATCCCGAAGCCTGGCGTTGGTATTACCAAGTCATCGGTAAAGAAAAATGCCCCATCATGGATACCTGGTGGCAGACAGAGTCCGGTGGATTTATGATTACGCCGCTGCCAATTACGCCATTGAAGCCCGGTTCTGCCACCAAACCTTTCTTCGGCAATGAAGTGGCAGTTGTTGACGAAAAAGGCAAAGAGGTCAAACCCGGCGAAGAGGGCAATCTGGTGATAAAGTCTCCCTGGCCTGGCATGGCGCGGACAATTTTCGGAGACCCTGATCGTTTTCGGGAGGTCTATTGGAAAGAATATGAAAAACAAGGTTGGTACAAAGCCGGTGATTCTGCCCGCATCGATAAAGACGGCTACGTCTGGATTATCGGGCGCATCGATGATGTTATCAAAGTGAGTGGTTACCGTCTGGGCTCAGCTGAAATCGAGAGTGCTTTGGTGAGTCATCCGGCAGTTTCCGAAGCGGCAGCTATTGCACTACCCCACGAACTAAAAGGAAATGCTATTCACACTTTTGTCATTCTGCGCGCTGGTGAAAATTCCAGCAAAGAGCTGGAACAGGAGTTAAAACAGCACGTGAGCAAAGAGATCGGCCCGATTGCTAAACCCGAGTCCATCACATTTGTTGATAGCTTACCTAAGACGCGGAGCGGCAAAATTATGCGCCGTGTGCTAAAGGCGAGAGTCCTCAATCAGGAGGTCGGTGATCTGAGCACTCTGGACGAATAGATAGCGACTAACGCCGAAAGTCTAATCCGAAAGATTTATTATAGCTTCCATTTTTAAAAGCCACAGAAAATCAGATATTTTGCTGTGGCTTTATATTTTGGTAACTATTCAGCCACGAAGCCGCCACGGCTCCAAGATTTAGTTGGCTAGAAAAAAAATAATTTTTTGGGAACCGCTTTGAATAAAAATGTGTTTTGAACAAGCGCCCATGTTCATTCAGAGGTTGCAATTAGTCAATTTGACCAAAACAAATGCGTTGTGATCGTTTGAATCCGAAAATCAGATAGTTTTACAAGTCTGAGGTAAAAGTATTTTTCGCTTTTGCCTGATTAATATTGCCAGCTCAATTTTCGAAAACACCGGCAATAAATTTTTTCGATATTTTAGAATTCTCTAACAGTGGAATGTCGTTTTCTGTTAATTTGTCGCTAATTTAAACTTTGAGTCTTTGAGCCTTTGTGGCTGAATAGTTACCTATTTTGCTTAAAAAATCGAAGTGGATTTCATGAGCAAATAGTTAATTCATTTTGCCATCACTCATTTTGCAGAAAAAAAAGGTGTTGAAGCTAAACTCTGTTCAAGAAGCAATCGGATTTTTAATTTAATGCAGAAATTTCACAATTCAACTTGACTTTTAGGAAAAATAATTATATTTTAGCTATTTAATATGAATGACCAGTTGGAAAATTTTAAGTAAAATAGCAATGAAAATAATAAAAGCCTTACGGCTTAATTCCTAAATTGGAGTTTCCTAAATTGGAGTGGAGTTAAGGCGTCAGCCTTTTAAAAACAATAAATTAGCGACTTATGTTCAATTTTAACTGGTCATTCGCATTATTTAATTAATTGAAATATTAATAATGGTCATCCGGTTAGGTGATTATGATTTATCTCATTGTAATAATTGTTTATTTTGCTCTTCTTTTTGGCGTGGGACTTTTTTTCTCATTTCGAGTGAAGAACCAGGATGATTTTATGGTTGCCGGAAGAAAACTGACTTGGCCGATTTTGGTCGGTACGCTTTTGGCTACCTGGATTGGTTCAGGCGATATTTTCAGCGTTTCGGATTTGAGTTATCATCACGGTTATTCCTCTTTGCTTGGCAGCGCAGGCGGCTGGTTGGGAATAATTGTTGTTTTTTTTATCGCCGGACGAGTGCGAACATTCGGGCAATACACAGTGCCGGACATCCTCGAAGTGCGCTACAATAAATGGGCACGATTGTTAGCCACTTTGACGACCATTATCGCTTATGTTACTATCGTCAGTTACCAATTTCGCGGAGGCGGCTGGGTTCTCAATATTATTTCCAACGGTATGTTCAGCCCGGATACCCACTACCAAATTTCACTTTTCGGAGATAAATTTTTTCTGCCGATCATTCAGTCCGGCCAAATTCCCATGCAAACCGCCATGCTTCTGGTGGCATTTTTTGTTGTTTTGTACACACTGACAGCGGGAATGATGTCGGTGGCTTATCTTGATATTATTAATGGGATGATGATTATCTTGGGCGTCTTTTTGGCGATTCCGTTTCTCATTCACCATGTCGGTGGCATGGAATACATCGAGGCAAATTTACCGGCGCGGCGGAATCCGATTTTGGGCAACATGACGACGATTCAGGCGTTGGGATATTTTATTCCCACGCTATTGCTGGCGTTGGGAAACGGGAACATGTATCAGCGCTTTTATTCGGCAAAAAATCCCGGGGAAGCCAAAAAATCTGTTGTTGGCTGGGTGATTGGCGTGATTGTCATCGGCGTCGCGCTACAAAGTCTGGCGGTGATTGGAAGCAGTTTTTTCAAAAATTTATCTCCCACTGAGGCGGGAAAGATCATTGTTCTCGTGGCATATCAGGGAGTTCCGGTAGCGGTAGGCTGCATTTTAATCGCGGCAATTGTCGCCATTATCATTTCTACGGCTAACAGTTTTTTGCTCGTGCCGGCGACCAACATCATGCGCGATATTTACCAGCGCTTTATTGATCCGAATATCAGCGATAAAAAAATGGTGCTTTTTTTGCGCATTGCAGTCATTTTTTTGGGCGTCGCCGCTTACTTGCTCATGCAATTTTTCCCGCGAATTTTGGACGCCGCTTATGCCGCGTACACGATTTACGGCGCCGGCTTAACGCCAGCGTTGTTGGCGACATTTTTCTGGAAGCGCGCTACGGCGCACGCCGGCGTGGCTTCGATTTTGACGGGCATGGGGATTACCGTTATTTGGGAAATTGCCCGAAAAATTCAAGGCGATCTGCTTTTTGGCGTGCCGGCAATTTATCCGGCGCTCGTCGGGTCTGTGTTCATGCTGGTCGTCATTAGTTTGCTGGAAAATCCGCCGCAAGAAAAAAAGTGGCAGCCATTTTTCAGCGACTAGTCGATCCGTACCGAAATTTGTATGCGTGTAGAAGTATCTGTAATTTTTTTGCTGAAATTTTTCTTTGTTGATGGGAATATATCGGTTCTTTTTTTGCCCTTTGAGTATTAGAGATTTCGAGGCTGAATAATTACAAAAAATGTTTGTGCGTGGGCATTGGTGAAATAGAATTTTAGAGAAGGCTTTGTTTTTCTCTGCAAACTTGGCGCCTTTGCGGTGAAATGATGCAACTTGTTGCGCTGGATACAATAAAACAAAATTCTTTCAGGACGATCTCGATGGCGATTATTTATGAAATTAATCCGGATAACCCTCAACCGCGACTGATCGCTAAAGTTGTTGATGGCTTGAAAAAGGGAAGCGTAATCAGTTATCCCACGGATACAGTTTACGGAATTGGTTGCGATATTTTCGAAAAAAAGGCAATAGACCGCGTGCGTCAAATTAAAGGAAAAGCGCACAAAGACCCGTTGAGCTTCATTTGCCCGGATTTAAAAGATATTAGCAATTATGCCCATGTCTCCAACCGCGCCTATCGCGTGATGCGACATCTTTTGCCGGGCGCTTACACTTTTATTTTGCGCGCCACTCGCCTGGTGCCCAAATTAATGGTGAGTAAAAGAAAAACCGTCGGCATTCGCGTGCCTGACAACAATATTTGCCTGTCTCTTTTGAAGGAATTAGGACATCCGATAGTGAGCACCAGCGCCAGCTTTAGCGAGGTCGATATTTTCACGGATGCCCAGGAAATTGATATCAGACTCGGTCACATTTTGGAAATCATCATCGACGGGGGAGAGTTAGGAACAGAATCTTCCACTGTGATCGATCTGACAAATGATGACAATTTTGTTGTTGTGCGCCAGGGCAAGGGAGACGCGAGCAGCTTTGTCCGATAAAACCGGAGTCGGAGGAAAATGTGAAAAAAAGTTTGCGTTGCCGTTTGCAAAAGCTTGTTTTTTTCTTTATTCTCATTGGTTTGACTTTGCCGCAATGCAGTAAGTTTTTTGCCAATCGCAAAGTAGATCGGCTTTTTTCCGATTACCTTGTCTGGTTTGAGCGCCATTTCCCGGTCGAAGCTTCCAACCGCGGCTTGCGCGATTCGGATGGCTGGCTGCCGGATTTTTCCCCGGATAGCGTGGCAGTGGCTATTCGCCAGCTCAGAGAATTCTCTCGCCGCATCGATGAGATTAAGCCGAACTCACTCAGCCCAAACCAGCGTAGCACCCGCCAAATTTTGCAGAGACAAATCCGATTACATCTTTTTGAACTGGAGCATTGGAAACGCTGGCAAATTGACGCGAATTTTTACGTGCAAAAGATGCAAGACGCCGTCTTTCCGCTCTCGATCTTGCTCACTGATTCCACTGAACAGTACGCTAAACCGCTCATTCGGCGGCTGGAGCTTTTGCCGAAATTAATGAAGCAACTGAAAAAAAACGTCGCAGATTTTTCGGCGACAGATCAGGAAGTTGCTGTTAAACGCGCCGTGGATTTGGAAAAATGGATTGGCTTTGAACTTCGCTCCCAGTTGAGAGATCATTTTCAAAAAGCCGATACCACGGCGCGACTAATTGCCGTGGTCAATGATTCTTTATTAAAATTAATCAGATTTCTGGACGGCAAAGCGGTCGCGGATTCCAGCCGACTGGCGCCATTCAAGAAAAGCGATTTTCAAAATTATTTAAAAATCTCTCTTGACGACAGCGTGTCATTGCCCCAATTACGCGCCCAGTTGGCAATCGAGCTAAAAAAAATGAAAGGAGAAATGTTTCGCCTGGCAAAGGAGCATTTTGAGGAGCGGAATAAAGATATCGCAGCGATCGACACAGTCCGACTCATTCGTCTTTTTGATAATGCAATTAAGAACGAGATGCTGCGTCGCGATCAAATAGAAAACTTTATTCGAAACTTTGATGGCTATACGCGACGTTTCATTCCTGATATTGCCAATTTGAATATCAGCGTGAACTATCCGTTGCAATTCAAGTGGGAGAAGTTGAAAGGCGAAAATCCATTCCAGCTCATCTGGCGCGAAACTATTTTCACCGCGCCGCTCCGGCCGATTTTCATCGCCAGATTGAGCGCAGTCAACGGAAACAGGGATTTGTTCGCGCAATTATCGATCTTGCGGCGCTACAACAAAGCGGCTTTCAAACAGCGCTATTTGACGGAAATACTTCCCGTGCACTATTTCAATTGGGAAAATGCTGCGCCGGAAATGGTTCTGGCGGCGCGCGTTTTTCCCGATCAAATTGCCGCGGAAAGCTGGCCTTATTTTTTTGCCAGATATTTGATCAAGCGCGGTTTCAGCGGCTACGACCGAGGGGTTAAATTTATGTTAATCAAAAAGATAACGTCGATGATTATTTGCGCTTATTCCGAGTTGAGTATTTACTTAGACGATTGGCAGGAAAAACAGATGCTGCGTTTTTTAAGTGACAATAAAGATTTTTCCGATGAAACGATATCTGAAATGAAATTTAAAATTTACAGCCAGCCAGCGCACGATTTGAAAATTTTGATCGGATTGGAGAAATTTCAAAAATTGTATCTTCTGCACCAATCTTTACTCAGGGAGCAATATCATCCGTCTAATTTTTTTGAAAAAATATTGAAACAGGGACCTGTTCCAATTTCAATAATCCAGAAAAAATTGCAGAGCAAAAAAGAATAAATTCATCGTATCTGGTGATTTAAAAAGGGTAACCAATACTATTCATAAAACAGGAGGATATCACAATGGCGACTATTGAGCAAATTAGTTTGTTGAAAACCAAAAATCTGAAGTCTCTGAAGAAAAAATTGAATGTCAGCGGCGTCGGCGTCGGACACAAAATTGTGCAGGGAAAAGATACCGGAGAGATGTGTCTGACCGTGCTGGTGAAAAAGAAAGCTCCCAAATCGGAATTGTCTTCCCGGGATCTGGTGCCGGAAACGCTGGATCAAATTCCGGTGGACGTGATCGAGGTCGGAAATATTGTGGCGCTAAAGGCGCGTACTGATCGCTGGAGACCGGCGCCGGGCGGCGTGAGCCTTGGGCATTACGCCATCACCGCCGGGACATTGGGCGCGTTCGTGAAAGATGCGGCGACTGGTGAAACGCTGATTTTGTCCAACAATCACGTGATGGCAAATTCCAACGAAGCGGACAAAGGCGACGCCATTTTGCAGCCTGGACCCGCCGACGGCGGCCGCAATCCGCAGGACAGAATTGCCAATCTGGAAAGATTTGTTCGCATTCAATTTCAGGGCGGTGATGGCGGCGGCGGAGGCATTTGCTCCATTGCCAAAGGAGTGTCCGATATCCTCAACTGGCTGGCAAAAATTCTCGGTTCGCGGAGCCGGTTGCTGCCCACGCGAATCGAGCAGGATTTTAATGAAGTTGACTGTGCTCTCGCCAAACCCGTAGCCGGTGCAATCAAGGAAGAAATCATCGACATCGGCGTCATTACCGGAACCAAGCCGGCGGAAATCAACATGGCGGTTCGAAAAAGCGGCAGAACCAGTCAGACCACAACGGGCACTGTCCAGGTTCTGAACACGAACGTGGACGTTGGCTACGGCGGCAGCCGTGTGGCAACTTATGAGAATCAAATTGTCGCCTCCGCTATGTCCAACCCCGGTGATTCGGGTTCGCTGGTTGTTGACGGATCCGAACCTCTGGCAGTCGGACTGCTTTTTGCCGGCTCGGATACCACGACGATAGTTAATCCGATTGATCGTGTGCTGGCGTTGTTGAATATCGTTTTTTGAGAAAAAGTTACCGGTCGGTTCGCGAAATTAAATTTTTTCGCGCGCCGATCTTTTTCAATCAAATCGTCAGACCTGATAATCGAAGCGCTGACAACTTCTGCACTACATCGCTTAATCATGACGCACAATAATTTTTGTGACAAAAATTCTACCATATTCATCTTGCAAGAAATAGTCGGAGGGAGCACAATGTTAATCACGTTTTTTTATGCAATTTTTGGCGGCGTCCTGTTCCTCATCGCCTTACTCAACAGCGGTTTTAAAATTTTTGGCAAGGAAACTAATAAATCCGATGCGGCGTTTTTGATTGTCGCTTATTTGTTCGGTGCTTTTTTCCTCGCTGCGGGTATTGTATTGACAGTCATGGAGCGGACTGAAGCCGTACAAAATCCGGTTCAAATCGCAGCCAATCAATCAATTGCCACAAAAAATCGTCCGGTTAAATCCATTGGAAACAAAACGTCGGCCGAAGAAGCGAAAAAAGTAGCAGAGAAGAAAGAAAGCGAAATTCAGCAAAAAGCAGCGACTGCCAAATCCACGCAAAAAAAACCAACCGCGACGTCGACTCCGCAAAGAAAGAAAAGCTTCGTTTTTAGCGCTTCGGATCAAAGCTGGGCGCAGATCACAACCGCTGACAAATTCGTCTCCTGCAGTGACGTTCGCAACAGAATGCCCGTGGGAATTACTGATCGTTTTACCGCCGGCGAAAGAATTTTCGTGTGGGCGCAAATTTACGCGCCGCGGCCGTCAGAACGAGTAGAATTGGCTTGGTACGACAGCAACGGGAACGTAATCGCGACAAAATCCTATACGATTTATCAAAATTTAGGCGACGGCTATCGCATTTATTACTGGAAAATACTGTCTCCCGGCAGATACACGGTGAGTCTTTTTAACGGAAAAGGCGAAGAAATCGGGAGAATTGCGATTAATGTGGATTGATTTTTAATTGATAAAAATGAAGTTACCATTGAGAAAAAGTAACTATTCAGCCTCGAAACTACCAAGGCTCAAAGGGCAAAAAAAAAACCGATATATTCTCATCAACAAAGAAAAATTTTCAGCAAAAAAATTGTAGATACTTCTACTTTAATTGGGGGCTGCACAAAGATTTTAAATTAAAGTTTGGCGCCGGGGAGTCTTGGCGGCTGAATAGTTACAAAAAAAATGGCGAATCAAAAATATAAACACATTCAGGCGCAGTAATATGTCAGAAATTGGAAAAAAGTTGCAATTTGCTTGACATTTTCATTATTTCTCTTTATATTGATCTGACTTGATGGCTGAAAATAAGTTTATTTTCAGCGCCTTTATTAAAAAGAGCGAAATGTCAGATGCAATTTAAATTATTCTCGCTGATTTTCATTCTGAATATTTTACTTGCCGCTGAAGCTCACGCTGACGCGAAGAGCAATCCGGACATCCCACAGTTCGATTGGCATATTTTACAATTTCCGAATTCCGAAAGAGCTTCTTACGGACTTTTTATCAATGACTCTACGGCATGGCTGGCGACAGGTAAAGAGAAATTGCTGCACTTTCAGCATGGCCGCTGGCAAATCGATCCCTTCTTTGCTTTTGAATTACCTACAAGCATTTTTGGCAGTAAGAAAGTGTATGTCATTTCAAAAAATAAATTGAGCGGTCGCTGGCATTTGCAAGTTTGGGAAAAAGAGCGCTGGCTAACGATTGAAACGCCAAATTCCGAAATGATTCGCGGAGTGCATTTTGTTGCTCCCAATAATATCTGGACGGCTTGTGAATGGGGAGAATTGCTGCATTTTGACGGAAAAATGTGGCATTTGATTACCGGTCCTTCTTTTGCGCATAATAATGCCATATTTTACCGCAGCGATAGTTCGATTTGGGTCGCCAGCGAATATTATAACAAAAGAACAGTTTCTCATTGGACCGGAAATCATTGGATTAATTACGATAAAGCAAAGGCTGGGGAAAAAGAAATTCCTTTTTCCGAGATAATTCAAATTCTCGCTGTTAACGAGGAAACCTGTATCGGCTTGCTCCGCGGTGATAAAGATTCAATTGTCACATTAAAGCCAGGGGAAGTCAGCCTTGTTAGCTGGAATAGATTAGTCGTCGATACTCTAAATCAATTCATTCCGATTTACCAGGACAGCATCCCATTTTTTGTCAAATCCAATGCATACGTCAAAATTAATAGTGGGCTATACTCGACTGAAAATGAATTTCTTCTGGTTAATAAAGCTCCTGGCGGCTATTCGGGCTATTGGAAAGCGGCAAATAACAAAATTTATTTTATTCGTTTTCTGCCGATGAAGCAATCAAATCAAGCAAATTCAATCTATGAAGAAT
>JAADFU010000128.1:0-366 GCA_013152715.1 Calditrichota bacterium | reverse complement strand
AATTCGCTATGCCTACGGTTCCGCATTCATCGATGTTGACAAAGATTCCCAAGAAGAATTATTCATGGTTGATACAGAAGGAAAAAACAAGCTGTACAAAATTGATGCGGAATTTTTCGAGAAAATTCAAGCACATAAATTTCCGACTGACATCGCCGGAAAATTTAATATTGACGGGCAAATAATTGATAAAAATGGAAGGCCCATTTTTGATCATAGCGTGTCTTTTGGCGACATCGACAATGACGGAGATGAAGATGCCTATATCACATCCCTTTACAAAAATAATTTATTTTATGAAAACAGAAATGGCAAATTTTTCAAAGAAAAAGCAGAACAGGCCGGAATCGATATTGGAATTACGCG
>JAADFU010000127.1 GCA_013152715.1 Calditrichota bacterium | reverse complement strand
ATATTCAGCCAATGCCTGGTCATAAATTTTTTCCATCAATTTTTTCACCAAATCAATTTTATTTTTGAAATATTTGTAAAAAGTCATCTTGCTCACACCAGCAGTGCGGCAAATTTCCTCCACCGTTACCCGCCGAATTCCATAGCGAAAAAATAAGTCCTGCGCAGTTTCAAATATTTGTTTTAATTTTTGACTTTCCCTGTTCACGATTACCTTACCATTACCTCTTTTATTTACGTTTTCTGTTTTTGTTTACATTTATCGTAAGTAATATAAGATATTGTTTAGAGAAAGTCAAGGGAATTTCGGGAAATATTAAAAAAATGTAGTGGGGAAATATAGAATCCAGAAGTTGTAGATAAATAAATTTTTACCAAATTATTATTATAGGGGAGTTAATTAGATTCTTGTCCGTGGGCTTGAGGTCTATTTTCGGAAGAAATGATTGATTTCCATTCCACGTCGATCGGAGAAGCAACGTCGCGGATTGCGGCAGTTTTGCACATTTCCAAACTTACAATTTACTCAATTGATTGAGTAAAATTACTCACTACTTTGAGCAAAATGTAAGAACTTAATTAACCATTATGCTCACTCATAATGTGTCCACATCCGAATAATTTTGACAATTTTCTCTTCGTCTAATATTTGATAAACAAGTCTATGCTGAATATTAATTCGGCGGGAATAAGCGCCTTCCAAATCGCCGATTAGTTTTTCAAAAGGGGGAGGAGTTTGAAAAGGATTCTGTTCGAGAATTTTCAACAAGAAGATTACCTTTTCTTTAAGTCCGGCTGCAGCAATTTTTTTCGCATCTTTTCTCGCTTGACTGGTATAGACCAATTTCCATTTCACCATTCGACTTCCTCGGAGCACTCATCAACCGGAGTTTTCATTCCCTCAATAATTGATTCTCTCATTCCCGGAATTGAAATTAAATAAAGTGTCTCCTGAATTGAACGCCAATCTTCCTCAGAAATCAAAATAGCATTCCCCCGCTTTCCGTTAATTTGAATTGGTTCACTAAATTCATTGACCTCGTCGATTAATCTGTACAAATTTGATCTTGCTTTGGTGACAGCGACTGTCTTCATTTTTTAACACCTCCTTCATTGTGTACGTAATATCGTACGCATCAAGCCATAATGAGTTCCCGAAAAATCTCTTGCCCATCCTTACCCATAATTCCAAACCCATTTCAATAAAAATATTTGCATTTAACATTTATTTTTATTAATTTAAAAAAACGAAATTTTTCCAATATTTCCAAATCTGTCGGGTACCAGGATGAAAGTTTACTATTTTTGCGATACCGATTGGGAAAATGCGCTGAAAATTTCGCGAACTCGCACCAATGATGTCCTTTCGCAACTTTCCGGAGAAACTGACACCTCGGCTCTCGTTGTCGCCATCTATCTTCTGCGGAGTCATCAACTCAGCGGCGGTGTCGCCATTGTGCAGCAAAACATCACGCCAGCGCAGTTTGCCGCCAGACGAGGAAAATGGGCGTTCACCAAGCAATTTATAGCCCCGGCGGATCTGCCTGAGAAATTCAAACTCATCCGCTTGAAATTCAATCTCAACGAAACAAATTATCCTTTACAGCAAATCGATCAGTATGGCTGGGAATGGCATTATCATTCTTTCATCGATCATTTTGCTTTTTTGTTCGCCCATGAATTGCATCATTTTCGGCGTTATCATCTGGGATTTCATCCGCGCGAGGGCGAACACAGTGCGAACCAATGGGCGTTGACGTTTTTGCAGAAATCTGGCTATCAAATTCAGGGACGGAGAGTCATTTTTCGCCAACAAAGGAGAAAACCAGTTCGCGTTTTTTTTCAAAAATTGCAGTCCGATCGTTATCAAAAATTTCGTGATCTGCAAGCGGGCGACTCGATTCTCATTCATTACGATCCGCGCGGCAGATATGAAAACGAATTGGCTGAAGTGATGCGTCCGCTGCGGAAAAACTCGAAACGCGTCGTCATTGCCACAGCGGATGGAAAAAACTGGCGCTGGCCTCTGGAATGGGTTCATTTGGTGAATTGAGATTTTTTGCCACAGAGGCTCCGTGGCAAAAAACTTGACTATCGTCAGTCCCTTCGGAGAAAAATACAAGATTGAACAAAAATTCAGAAAGACACTGATCTTCACATTGCGGAGGAATAATGCGGCTTCCAAAGATTGAACTTTACACTAAAATTCTCATCGGACTTCTTCTCGGTATCATTTTCGGTATCGCAGCTAATCAGCTTGGTTGGGCTCATTTTTTCACGATTTACATCAAGCCATTCGGCACGGCATTCATTCGGCTCATCAGCATGGTCGTGGTGCCGCTCGTTTTCGCTTCCCTGCTCGTAGGCACGGCGAGTCTGAACGATATTCGGAAATTAGGCCGCATCGGCGGCAAAACCATTTTTTTCTACCTCGTGACTACCGCCATCGCCATTGTGATAGGCCTCATTCTGGCAAATACTTTCAAACCAGGAGAAGGTTTGACAAAAGAGACACAGGAACAATTGCTGCAAAATTACTCTGACGAAGCCCAGTCAAAAATCGATTCGGCGCTGAAAAAACCGAGTTTGACGCAGACGTTGCTGGACATCATTCCGCAAAATCCGCTTTATTCGCTTTCCAATGGCAAAATGCTGCAAATTATCTTTTTCGCTCTGCTGTTGGGAATCGCTCTGACGATGATACCCGCAGACCGTGCCGCGCCGGTGATTAAATTTTTCGAGGGAATCAACGACGCCATGATTCAAATCGTCAATCTCATCATGGAACTGGCTCCCTACGGCGTTTTTGCATTGATTGCGGCGATCATCAGCGAATTTGGTCTGGGAATTTTGGGGCCGCTTGCCAAATATTCGATCGTAGTGCTCGTCGGATTAATTTTGCATGTTTTGTTAACATACAATATTTTGCTAAAAATTTTCACCAAAGTGCGCAGTCGTGATTTTTTTCGCGGCATTCGACCGGCGCAATTAATCGCGTTCAGCTCCAGTTCCAGCTCCGCCACGCTGCCGGTGACCATGGAATGCGCGGAGGATAACTTGGGCGTTTCCAAGGAAATTTCCAGTTTCGTTTTGCCCTTGGGCGCGACGATCAACATGGACGGCACGGCGCTGTATCAGGGCGTGGCAGCCGTTTTTATCGCCCAGGTTTTTGGCATGGATTTGAACATTACGCAGCAATTGACAATTGTTCTGACCGCTACTTTGGCGTCCATCGGCGCGGCAGGCGTGCCGGGCGTGGGAATGATTACGCTGACTATGGTGCTGAAAACCATTGGTGTGCCGCTGGAAGGAATCGCTCTTATTCTGGGCGTGGACAGAATTCTTGACATGTGCCGCACGGTGGTAAATATTTCCGGCGATTCGACCTGCGCGACGGTCATCGCTTCCACCGAAGGACAGATTTCAATACCGGACAGAAAAGGCTAAAGCGAATTTTCGCCCGGTATCCGTCAAGCTATCGTTTCAATTTCTTTTGTGAACATTTTTCACAAAAACGTTCTCTAATCGTAATTTGACGATGTAGAATTGTTTTGCTGTTAAAAAAATATGCCGTTTATCGGTGCCTGAATAGTTGCCAAAAAATAAAACCAGCGATTTGAAAATGATCTCTTTAAAGTTTTGGAAGACAAAACCCCAAAAAGCGCGTCGCCTGAAAAAAGCGCTCCGCTATCTGGACCCGCATCATGCTTTGTGGGACGCCAAGGAATTGGAATCTTTTTATGTCGATCGGGCGCCGGAATTTCGCGATGAAATCATCAGACTCCTCAAACGCGATCCCAATTATCCGAAATTTTTGTTGTCTGGGCCGCCAGGCTGCGGAAAGTCAACCGAGCTGGGAAAAATTAAATCTCTGCTGGAGCGGAAATTTCATGTGATTCTTTTTTCCGCCCGGGACATGACTAACAATTACAAAGTCGACACGGACAGGCTGCTCGCCACGATGCTATTCAAAATTGCCGATCTTGCCAAAGAAAAAAGACCGGCACTCCATAAAGAGACTTTGCAGAAACTGGTGGATCGCCAGAAAGGCTGGGAAACCAAATACGCTGAGGTCGATCCGGATCAAGCGCAATTAGACCCGCGGGTAGGGCAACAAATCGAGCAGGGGCAGCAAAGTTACAAAGGCCAATTCAGGTTAGTCACTCGTCTGGAACAGAAGCCGACACAAAACGAAATAATAGGCGCTATCAACAACGCCGCTGAAGAATTTTTGAAAAGACGTTTCATTTTTTTTAAAGGGAAAAGAATTCTTCTTTTGATTTCCGATCTCGACAAAATCGAACTGGAAAGTGCGCGTGAAATTTTCATCACGTCATCTCTTGCCGTCACAAAACTCAACGTGTGCTCGATTTTGACATTTCCGCTCACGTTGAAATATGAAAATGAATTTGTTCGCATGTATCGAAATTTTAATCACATTTATTTTTTGGAGAGTTTTCCCGTTTATCAAGCCGGCGGGAAGATCGATCTGACTGTCCTGGAATCGCTGAAAGAAATAATAAGCAAACGTATTAGTGAAAAACTCATCGAACCCGACGTTTTGCAAAGAATCTTGTTTTTAAGCGGCGGGATACCGTTTGAATTGATAAATATTGTGCGGGAATGCTGTAAAGTTGCCTTGCGACTTCGCTACGGATTTATTGATATTGAGAATTTGCAGGAAGCAATAAGCAGGATTCGCGCCACGTATCAAATTGGTTTGACCGAAAAGGACAGAAAAATTTTGCGGAACGTGCATATTTACAAACGGAAAATTGAAAACGCTGATCTTACCCGTCTTCTCAACCAATACTGGATTACGGAATACGGCGCGTGGGATAATGTCTGGTACGATATCAATCCGATTCTAATAAATCTCATCAAAGAAACAGAATTATTTGAAGAATAAATACCGGAGGTCACATGAAAAAAGTATCCATCACTGAAATGGGCGACATGATTAAAAATGTGTGGGCGCCATTGGATTTGTTCCAAATTAGCGACATCAAGGTTCGACTGGTGAAAATCAAAGGCAAATACCACTGGCACAAGCACACCGATGAAGACGAGATTTTTCTGGTAATTCAGGGAGAGATGAAAATTCATTTCAAGGAAAAAGAAATCTCACTGGTCGAAAACGAAGCAGTTTTCGTTCCCAGAAATGTCGAACATTTGACTGAATCTAATGACGGGGCGTTAGTCATGTTGATTGAGCCGGCAGGTATTAAAACGCCGGGGGATTGACCCGGGACTTTCTCCGACCAGTTTGCTAATTTTTAATCTCGAGGAAAAAAATGAAAACAGTACGCCGGATATTATCAGTCGTCTTGTTGGGACTAATTTTTTCCTTTTCAACAACGGCATTAGCTTCCAATGTGGATGAACTTTGCGAAAAATTGGAATCTCTGCTTTCCGTTCGCTTTGATAATTGGAAATTTTCCACGCAAATGATTCCTGACGGATTCCGCACGAATCTGAATGACAGGGATTGGAAAACGATAAAAATTAACGATGCAGTTTATCCGGACTCCGCCTGGATGCGCAAAGTGATTGTCGTTCCCCGTCGTATTCTGGGCAAAAAAGTGAACGGCGGCAGGCTGACATTGCGCGTTTCGGTCGATGATGCGGGATTTTGCTGGATCAACGGCGAGAAAAAAGGACTGTTTAAATGGACCGGCGAATATCTTCTGACGAAAAATGCCCGCGCCGGAGAAAAATTCGTCGTGGCAATCAAAGCCATTAACACCGGCGGTCCCATGCGATTGTTGGAAGCAACCCTTGTTTGGGATCAGGTAAAGCCGCTGGCTGAGAAAGTGCAAAACTTCATCACCAGTCTGAAAGTGGGGCAAAAATTACTGAGCGACGACACCTATTTGAAAACCGGCAGAATTCAATTGGACACCGGCATCGATCACAGCAACGTCCCGCGGGAGAAGCGACTGGAATTGCGGCAGATTCTCAATGACGCGGCGAAATCAGTTGATTTGAAAGCACTGGAAAATGGAAATCAGGAAAAATTTGAGCAATCCCTGCAAGCATGTCGGGAAAAATTAAAACCGGTCAGTGATTTCGCCAAACAATTCACTTTGGTTTTCGACTCCAACGCTCACATCGACTGCGCCTGGCTGTGGCGCTATCTGGAGACGATAAATATTGCCCATAATACGTTCACTTCGGTTCTTGACATGATGGACGCACGACCGGATTTCACGTACACGCAGAGCCAAACTCAACTGTTCTGGTGGATGGAAAATCTTTTTCCCGAAACCTTCAATCGCATCAAGGCGCGCGTAAATGAGGGTCGCTGGGAATTGGTTGGCGGCATGTGGGTCGAGCCGGACTGCAATTTGATTTCCGGCGAATCCTGGGCGCGTCAACTGCTTTACGGAAAAAGGTATTTCAAAGAAAAATTCGGCGCTGACGTGAAGATTGGCTGGAATCCCGACTCGTTTGGTTACAACTGGAACATGCCTCAGTTTTACCGCGATGCCGGGATTGATGCTTTTATCACGCAAAAAATTGGCTGGAACGACACCAACATGTTTCCGTATCGCCTGTTCTGGTGGGAAAGCCCGGACGGCACGCGGCTGCTCACCTATTTTCCCAACAGTTACGTGAATGAAATTAAAAATCCCTTCGGACTGACGGATTGGCTGCGGCAATTTGAGGCGAACACCGGCTTCAAAAAATTACTCGTGCTCTACGGTGTCGGGGACCACGGCGGAGGCCCGGATCTGGCAATGATCGATCGCATCGAGAAACTCAAAAAATTAGACATCTATCCGCGCGTGGAATATGGCAGAGCGACCGATTACCTCAACTGGATTCGCCGCCACGATCTGAGCAGTTTGCCGGTGTGGAAAGATGAGCTTTATCTGGAATACCATCGCGGCACTTACACCACGCAGGCGAAGGTGAAAAAATACAACCGCTTGTCAGAAATTCAATTCGGCAATGCCGAGCAACTTTCATCGTTAGCCAATCTTTTTGGAAGGCCATACCCTTACAACGATTTCCGCGATGGCTGGCGCGGTGTGATGTTCAATCAGTTTCATGACGTTTTGCCCGGTTCCCATATTTACGCCGTGTCTAAAGATGCGCGCGAAACCTACAAAGAAAGTTTGAAAATTGCTAATCATCAAATAGATGAAGGGCTTCAATTTTTAGCTCGACAAATTAACACGAAGACAAAAAACAACGAAAAACCGCTTCTCATTTACAATTCGTTACCCTGGGAGCGAACTGACGTGGTTGAGCTGAAAATCGCTGAGAAGAATCAAAATTACCAGGTTTTTGACCCCAATCATGAAGAAATCCCCGTACAAATCGTCTCCGCAGGACGGTACTCTTCAAAAATAATTTTCATCGCCAAGAATGTTCCGGCTACCGGTTATGCCGTTTATTCATTAAAAAAAGGAACGCCGTCGCTCAAAAATAGTTCGCTCAAAGCCACAAACACAGAAATTGAAAGCGACAATTTCAGAATAAAAATTGACTCTCAAACCGGTTGGCTGACGTCCATTTTTGACAAAAAAAGTCAGCGGGACTATCTCGCTGGCCCAGGCAATGAATTGCAGCTCTTCAAAGACACGCCAAAAAATTGGGATGCCTGGAATATCGGACTTGGCGAGCGTTATTATAGTCGATTTCGCGGCATTGAAGTTGTCGAAGCCGGGCCTGTTCGCGCCGTTGTTCGCGTCAAGCGTGATTTTTTGAAGCCGGGCGTGAAAAAAAGTTATCCCACGCCGAACAATCCCACCAGCTATTTCACGCAGGATATCATTCTGTACAACGGACTGGATCGCATCGATTTTTGCACGCGAGCTGACTGGTGGGAAGAGCACGTCATGCTCAAAGTGGCGTTTGCCGTCACCGCGCAGGATTCGGTCGCCTGTTTTGAAATTCCTTTCGGCTCAATTTACCGGCCCACGACGATGAAAAACAACTGGGAAAAAGCGCGCTTCGAAGTCAGCCAGCACAAATGGTCTGACCTCACCGATGCCAGCAAAAAATTCGGCGTCAGTCTGCTTAATCGCTCCAAGTACGGCGGCGACATTCATGGCACTGTCATGCGGCTGAGTCTGTTGCGCTCGCCGAAATGGCCGGATCCCATGGCGGACATGGGCAAGCACGTCATCGATTACTCGATTTTCCCGCACTCCGGAGATTGGAAAGACAGCGGTACAATGCGCCGAAGTTATGAATTCAATTATCCGCTCCTCGCACAGTTCGTGCCTGCTCACAAAGGCGCTCTGCCGAAAACAAAATCACTGGTTTCAGTTTCTGCGGACAATGTAATTCTCCACTCAATTAAAATGGCGGAGCCGGAAAAAACGTTTTCAGAAACCAAAAATCAAAACGGACAAAAATGCTGGATTTTGCGGGTTTTTGAATTCAAAGGAGCGGAATCTGATGTGACAATATCCCTTCCGAGCAAGGTTCAAAAAGCAGTTTTTTCAAATATTTTAGAAGAAGATGGAGAGCCGATTTCATTTTTTAGCAACAAAATTGAATTTAAAATCCCTGCCCATCGAATAACAACGCTAAAAGTGTGGTTCTAATTGTCGCAAGGCTAAATTTTAATCAAATAGAGCAAGGCGAATAAATTTTCATTCTTTTATTTTCAGAGGCAATAATCTCCTGAGCACAATCGTCGGCTCCAGACCGCCGTAAGCGAGCACAATCTGCGCCATTTCAGCAATGTCGCGCAATTCTCTTTTTTCTTCGTCTGGTTTTGGTTTGAGAATTTTTTCAAAATCATCAAAAGAAATTTTATCGGTCAACTGCCACAGGGCGCACTGGATGATTTGTTCGTTTATTTTCGCACGAAAATGAGTGCTGTCAAGCCGGGAATAGTTGCAATGCTGCGCCAATTCCAGCAGTTCATAGCTGTCCATATCTCCGAATTGAATTTGCCCCTCCTGATAAAAAAGTACGGACGCGGAAATGGCGTTCTCTAATTTTGCAACGGTGTGAACGAGCTGAGAGATTTCTTGGTTTTCAGTTTTTTTGAAGAAAAACATCCCTTCCTCAGCAGCGGAATCCGGCGGGTTTTTCCAGGCTTCCAGACAAACGGTGTTTAATTCAAATTTGGCTTTTTCTAAAGCATTGATCTCGAAAATTTGATCGTGTACGATTAACATATTCTGAGCTGATTCTGATTTTGAAAGAATCACCATCCCAACCGGCACAAGTAATTCTACCTTCTGCCCAGTTAAATTTTGCAAGGTAACTTTCAATTTTAAGTTAGAATTCATCCCAGTAACTTGTTCGATATTGACGATTTTCCGCGCTTCCTCGTCAAGCGGGAGCTTCACTCTTGTCTGAGGGAATCCAACGGAACTAATGTTAAAAAAGATGAAAAGAAAAATAAGAAATGAATAAAATTTATGTAATTTCATGGCGGGCTCCTTTTTATTCTACATAAAACGAAGCTAATAATTTGCAGATTGGAAAGCGAATTTGATGTTATACAGAATATTTTTTCACTTTTAATTTAAATGCTTTGGTCGGTTAAATTTACAAAATCAGATTATCGTGAAAATCAGTAGCTATGATTTAAAAAATAGGAACAAGGGGATGTCTTCACTGTTGTTAGACGAATAAGTAAGCCGGCAAAAATATAATTCGGCAGCCCTGCTTTGTGCTCTCACCAATGTAATTTTTGGTTATAACAAATGCTTTTTTGCTGTTGTACTTTTGGATAAAAGTTTGCATTCCTTTTGGCGCCATAGGGGAATGAAAAGTTCTATATTTTACTTTAATAGGAACAATTTCATCTGATTCAATTACAAAATCAACTTCATTTTTACTTAATGTGCGCCAAAATTTTAAGTCATCCGTTACTCTTAATTTTCTGTACAATTGTTGGAAAATAAAATTTTCCACAAGTTGCCCCGCATCTGCTCGACTTTCAAGAGGATTTAAATTTTTTACAATTTGATTGCGCAACCCATTATCGTGAAAAAATACTTTTGGCATTTTGACTATTTCTTTTCGCTTATTTGCAAAAAATGGGGGCACTAATTTGATTATAAAAGTGTTTTCAAGGATAAAAAGATATTTCTCCATCGTTCTCCAACCAGCCGAAGCGCTTGCCGCTAATTCCTTTACGTTTATCAACTGACCAATTTGAAAACCGATTAATTTTATTAACTTATTGAATGCTGGCAAGTTCTCAATTGCAAAAAGTTGTTTTATATCCTTGCGTACGTACGACTGATAAATCTCATTGATTAAAACAATCTTTCGATTATAATCTTCCTCTAATACACCCGCCGGGTAACCGCCGAATCGATTATACTCATCGAAAAAATAAACTAATTCTTGTTTGAAAATCGGTAGGATGTCAGGCAATTTTTGGGCAGCGCTCCAATCAGTTATCTTGTACTCCCTTAAAATATTGAGTAATTTGTTTTGTTGTTTAAAAGACAGAAATTCAGTAAATGAAAGCGGAAAAAGTTCAAATACCAATTTTCTTCCGACAAGAGAATCCTTAAATTTCCGCTGAATATCTAATGTGGATGAACCGGAACAGATAATTTTAATGTTTTTGTAGCGATCGTGAACCAATTTTAAAAAGTTAGTTGGATTGCTCATGTACTGAATTTCATCTATAAAAACGTAAATGCGACGTTCAAAATTTTCACCTAATGCCCGCAAATATCTTTCGAAACTCAAACGCCCTTCATTAAAAGTTTCTAACAAGCTGAAATCTTCGAGATCAAAATAGTAAATTCGCTCTTTTTGAACTCCTTTTTTAACAAGCATTTGAATCAACAAATACAGCAAGCTGGTTTTTCCAACCTGCCGACTTCCGGTAATTAAGAGAATATGATCTGTTCCCATCCACTCTGCAATTTCAGAGGACAGATCCCGCGGATAAAGTTGCAAATTAATAATTTGATTAATATCCATCATAAATTACTTAGTTATTTTATAGTAGTATGTCACAAATTATGAGGTTAAATATAGCGATTTCTAAATTAATTGTCAAGAAAAATTATGACAATCCCGCTTTTTCAGATCATTTTCGCTTCCAGCTTCGCTAACCATCGGTTCTGAACAAAAAGTGGAAATTCCGAATTTTAACTAAAGAGCAAATCAACAAAGCGATAAACTAAAACGACTTTATCTCTCATTTGCGAACTTGAAAAATGATTATGAAAATAATTTGAAGGCGTAAATTCGTGAAGCTACAGAAAAAAATAGGGTATGCCTCTTATGAGCAAAGAGCCACACCCAGATATTCAAGCTTTCGACATGAAGATGAAGCGCTGAATTCATGAAGCAAAGGAAACAAAAAATTTTTTAAACTATCAATTCGTCGGTCTGATCCAACGCTGCCAGTCAGGATCGTTCAATTCTCCGCGTGCCGTGGAATGCACCAATTCGTAGCGCCCCAATTCCCGCTTATCGACAAACACAAAAATCACGCCGCCCTGAATGGAGAAATATTTCCAAATGACGTAGGGCTTGTTTTCCGCGGAATACGGAAAACGCTCAATTTCGTCAGGTACGCCGTACAACAACAGGATTCTGCCGCGGTCGGTTCGCCAGCCGTGTTTCATTTCGCGAAATTTTTGATTTGCCGTGTTCACTAATTTTAAGTAGTGGTCGCGAAATTCATTTTTTGCGGTCTCCGGAGTTTGGTCCCTTTTTTTCCAGAATTCAACCATAAAAGATTGCTTGCCTTTGCTGTCTAATTTTTTGAATATCTTTTTTTCTTCTCCGGAGGCGATGTAGGCGGCAGCGCCGAACTCCTCATTAATCTGTTCTTCCGTCATCTCTTGATAGACTCGTGCATAAGCGGCCTCAAATTTCTTTCTTGCTCTGGCATTAACGGCGCTATCTGACGCCGCTAAATCGCCCTTGCGGAAGATAAAAAATTTGCTTTTGCGTGAAACTTCCGACTTGTTAAACAAATCTCTCACTTTCAATTCAAAGAAATAGGTTCCAGACGGAAATGAAATGATGTTCATACCGCTCACTTCAACGGCGGTATTGCCCGGTTTGCGGCGAATTTTTTCGGGAAATTCTCTGACTAACTGGCCGTCGCTGTCGAGAATGCAATATTTTACGGCATATTTTGACGTATCCGGTTCATCGACATTTTTGAGATTGTAAATCTCAGAATAAAACATGAGCATAGGTAATCCGCTTCCGTAAAACCGATCCGAATTAGGAATAACAGTGAAGCCATTCTTAGAGAATCTATTTTTTCTGTCTGTTCGTTGAATCTGGCTGGCAAGTTGGATGTCGCTCATTGCCAGATGATTTACGGAAAAGGAATCTACGTGCACTTGTTGCTGATAGCTGCGCTTAAATCCTGAGTTCCTGTCTTGCATGAAGACTTTCAGCACATAATCGTCCGGCATCAGCGCGAAATAGCCGACGCCGTACAATCGCTGACCAGGCTTGATTTCAGCGACGCTATCGATCAGATCTACATTAGGCCAGGGCGTTTGCAGCATCAGCGAGTCGTCTTTCCAGATTTCTGCCACACAGACAAAATCGGCGCGCCACCCCACGCTATCAGGTACAAATTCCAGATTTTTTCGTAAGATTGAATAATACAATTCCATCAGCACGTAATTATGCTGAGAGCGAAAAAAACAAAAATCATAACTGAAATGAAACTGGTCTTCAGTAATAAAAGAAAGCGTGTCCTGCTGCGCCAGAAGCGGGATCGTGCTTAAAAAGAGTAGCAAAGTAGCAACCAAATAAAAAAGGCGATTCTTTTTCATTAATGTCTCCACGCTAAATCTATTCCAATTTTACAGATACAATTTTCGAGATGCCGCTTTCCTCCATCGTGACGCCGTACAAGCTGTTCGCCGCTTTCATGGTCATCTTGTTATGCGTCACCACGAGAAATTGCGTATGATCAGAAAAGTCATCCAACGTCTTCAAAAATCGATTCACATTATTGTCGTCCAGCGGAGCATCCACTTCGTCGAGAATACAAATGGGACTCGGCTTCACCAGATAAATTCCAAATAACAGAGAAATCGCCGTCATCGCTTTCTCTCCCTGAGACAGAAGAGTCAAAGATTCCATTTTTTTGCCTTTGGGATTGGCGACAATTTCAATGTTTGCATCCAGCGGATCGCCGTCCTGTTCAATCACCAGATCAGCCTGCCCTTCAGGAAAAAATTGTTTAAAAACAGTGATAAAATTTTCGCGAATATCATTGAAGATGGCGTCAAATTTGTCCTGCGCAGATTTGTTGATATGCTCGATCGTCTCTTTTAAGTTTTGTTCAGCGGAGATTAAATCTTCCTGTTGCTTTTCCAGAAAATCCAAACGCTCTTTCTCTTTCTCATATTCGTTGAGCGCCAGCATATTTACCGGGCCCAAATTTTTTATTTTCTGCTTGACGGCGTCAATTTCCTTTTCGTCAACTTCTGCGTCATAGTTTTCATCAATCGCTTCTTGCTTTAACTCGTGATCGTACTCTTCAAGGATTTGCCGATACAGATTATCACCGCGGATTCTCAGTTCGGAAATGCGCAATTCCAATTGATGAATTTCATCGGATATTTTTTCCCGTTGTGACCGCAGTTCGCGCGCTTCTTTACTTTTAGCGTCTATTTTTTCGCGCAGAGTCTGCGCTTCTGACTCCAATCGCGAGGCGCGTTTTTCAATTTCCTCCTTTGCGGCATAATCTCCCGAAAGCGATTCGCTCAATTCTTCGATACGCGCGTCTAATTCTTCTTTCGTGTCTTTATTTTTTACTAATTCCTGCTCACGATCGCCTATCGCCCGATCGTGCTCCCGAATCAACCGCTCCGTCTGTTCTGCTGTTTGCAGTAAGTTTTTTTCATTTCCGGCAATCTCAACGATGGAGATGTTCAAGCGATTCACTTTTTCCGACTGCTTGTTGCGCTGCTGTTCGACTTCCTGCAAATCTTTCACATGAACATCAATCTTGTTTTTTGCGGTCTGATGCGTTTCCGCCACTGCCGCCAGCTCCGGCTCAATTTCCTGCACTTGCAGAGCCAAAGTCTGCTGATTTTGCTGAATGGACTGAATTTCGCCGTCGAAACGCTGCAAATTGAGTTTTGCCTGCTGAATGCGATAATCGGTCTGAGAAAGTTCGATTTGAATCTGACGAATCTCCTCCTGCACATTTTTCGTCGTTTTGAGCAGCGACGAGACCCGCTGCGCCGCAGCTTCATATTCCTGTTCTTTTTGCCGCAGCGATTTTGCCGCTTTATCCAGCTCATTGTACAACTCCTGCTCCCGTTGCTGCAACTGCTGCAACTGCGCTTGCCTCCCGACAATGCTTTCGGACTCGCTCCCTTTTTTGCCGCCGCGGATTCCGCCCCAAGTGTACAAATTCTCTCCGTCCAGAGTGACAAAATGAAACAGCTTCAAATCAGCCCGATCGCGCGCTTTTTTGGCGGACGCCAGATCGCGAAAAACAAGGTACAAACCCAACAAACTTTTTACTGCGGGACGGAGTTTCTCATCGGACTGCGCCAATTCATCCGCTCTACCGACCAGCCCGGGAATATCTTTCACCTTTGCGTCGCTTTGCAAAGGTTGAATTTTGTCGACGGGCAAAAAGGTAACCATTCCTTTTCGCGTCTCCGCCAAATCTTTGATGCCCAGATACGCTGTTTCGCTATCAGAGACCACGAGAAAAGTGCTCGCCTCGCCCAGAGCCGCCTCAATCGCCCGACGAAATTCTTCCTTCACCTGCAATTTATCCGCCAGCGCCCCGATGAATTTATTTTGGTTCCCCCTTTCCGTCATCAGGTACCTGACGCCCTCGGGATAGTCGGCGTAATTTTCCAGCAAGTCTTTCAAAAAAACCGACTTCTGTCGTACCGATTCGATTTGATTGTTTGTCCTCAAAATCGAATCTTTCAATTCGCCGATTTCCGATTGCAATTTCTCCGCGTGCAATTCCAGCTCGGTTTGCTCGTCGCTGAGCAGTTCCGATTCGGAAATCTTTTTCTCCAATTTATTTTTTATCTCTATTCGAGCGGCTTCGTCGGCAGTGATTTTTTTCTGCAGCGCTACCTTCTCTTTTTCAATAGATTCGATTCGTTCATCCTGACCGTCTAATTGAGCGCGCAGCCGCTCCAGAGAGCGTTCCTTTTCCGCGATGAGTTGCATGATGGACAGCGATTCCCGCTCCGCTTCGCGAATGGTCTGTCTTTTTGCTGCTAATTCTGCGTCAAGCTCATCCAGCTTTTTCTTTTCTTCTTCATAATTTTCCTGCAAATCTTTCAACTCGGAAACCGTAGTGCTGCGGCGGTCACTGGTTTCGGCAAGTTGTTCGCGACGGATTTTTATCCTTTGCCTGAGTTCTTCAATCTCTTTTTCCAGGCGAATTTTGTTTTCCGCCAGAGATTTCAGCCGCTCGCGATCAAGGAGAATTTCTTCTTCCTTTTTTTGAATATCGTTTTTCTTCTCATTTAAACGTCCCTGTTCATCGCGCAGCTTTTGCTCAAGGTCGATGAGTTCGGTTTGCACCGCCTCAAACTCCGCTTCTTTGAACGATATTTGCGCCGTCAGGCTCTCGCGGCTGCGTTTCGTTTCTTCATATTTCTGATTGAGCGGTTCCAATTCCGTTAGTATTTTACTGAAATGGTGCGTCGCCAGTCGAATTTCCGATTCTTTCAAATTTTTTGACAAATCCAGATAACGCTGCGCGCGACGAACCTGGCGATGGAGGGAATTCACTTTGCTGCGCACTTCGCCGATGATATCGGCGACACGCAATAAATCCTGTTCCGTAGCGTCCAATTTTCGGAACGTCAATTTTCGCCGCTGCTTGTATTTAGTAATCCCCACGGCTTCCTCAAAAATTCTTCGCCTATCTTCTGGCTTTCCGCTTAAAATTTGCTCGATCATTTTCAATTCGATGACCGAGTAGGCGTCCGGAGCCAGGCCCGTGTCCATGAGCAGATCGTTGATATCTTTGAGCCGACAAGTATTATTGTTCAAAAGATACTGGCTCTCTCCGGATCGAAAGAGACGGCGAGTAATGACAACTTCGGAATATTCCACAGGAAGGGCGCCGTTGGTGTTCTGAATGACGAGCGAAACCTCAGCCATCCCCAGCGGTTTCATGGATTTGGAGCCGTTGAAAATAACGCTCTCCATGCGGTCGCTGCGCAAAGCGCCGGCTTTTTGCTCGCCGAGCACCCAGCGAAGCGCGTCCACGATGTTACTTTTCCCGCAGCCGTTAGGCCCCACGATGGCGGTGATTCCCGGCAAAAACTTTAATTCCGTTTTGTTAGCAAAAGACTTGAACCCAAATAATTTTAATTTCTCTAAATACACAGCAACCCCAATTCCCCTGAAAGTAGGCAAATTATTTTATCTTTAATTTTAACACAATTAAAGAAAAAAATCAAGCTATTTTTTAATGATGTCAGGTGTACCCCACCTTAAAGGTGAGTACACCTTGAAAACCTTGAAAATCAGCCCATAAAAAACGGGTGACTATCCGGTAATCTGAGCCACCCGTTCTTGAATTTTATCATTAGATTAATTTATTGCGGCACTTTGGTATAATCAATCTCTGATCCCAACGCGCTGTGCGGAATCAGGTAGACAAAAAATTGCACCACCGCGGCAATAACGAACCACTTCCTGCCATCGCCGGTTTTTTTGTGACGCCACAGCGCAATCCCCCAGAAGATCAATGCGAGAAAAGTTTTGTTATCAGTGAGATCGTGCCCGAAAGGCCAACCTGTCCAGAATGCGTCAAAGGCAAATTTTTGCACCAACGGGCCTAAAATCATGCCGCCGATGAATAATAATCCAAATGACCACCAGGCATATTTGTACGCAGAGCTGCCATTGGCCAGCGCTTCCAATCCTGTGCGCGTGGAAATGAGCATGGCAAAAAACATGAAAAAAATGTGCGGGATTAAAACGTAAAGCGGCACGGCGCCTTTGAATCGAATGATTATCGGCGCCTCGGTCAAAGAAATCGTCTTGCCATCAGAGTTCAGCAGAGACACTTTGTACATCACTTTACCGGCGGCAGGCTGTTTCGGAACCGCAATTCTGATGATATTGTTTTCCGCCTTGAGCGTGTCTGTTGTCCAAAGATCTTTGCTGTGGTAGCGGCGGTACTGATAAATCGCCCGATAAGTTGAATCCGGCACGTTGAGGTCAATGACAGCGTCGCCGTTCGTATCGTGCGAACGCAGAAGCCGATATTTGAAATTTTTTCCGTTGAGCGTCACGTTCGTTCGCACCGGATAAGTTGGGCCTGTCATTTTCTGGTAAACAATAGAAGCCAGAGTAATGACGATGGCAATCAGCCAAAGGGCCGTTTTTTGCCTTGAATTCAATTGTCTCATAATCCTTTTCCTCTAATTTTTTTACATGAAATGCCTTTATTTTCAAGTTTTACGATTGAAGTCGAGTTTTTTGCAACCAATTGATTAATGGAAAATTTTGACGTGTAATTATTGTTCTTCAATCAAAGACTTCCCGGTCATCTCTTTTGGCTGCTGAATGTGCAACAAGCCCAACATCGTCGGCGCGATATCGCACAGTCTGCCGCCGCTGCGCAGTTTGGCATTTTTCCATTTACCGGAAAGCAGAATAAATGGCACCGGATTCAGCGTGTGTTGCGTGTGCGGTTGATTATTTTCAAAATCCCACATTTCTTCGGAATTGCCGTGATCCGCAGTGATGAGAATCTGTCCGCCTTTTGAAGTAAAAAGCGGCACAATTTTTCCCAGCATGGCATCTACGGTTTCCAGCGCTTTAATGGCCGCCTCGTAAACGCCGGTGTGTCCCACCATGTCGCCGTTGGCAAAATTGAGAATGATCACATCGTATTTTTCTTCGTTAATTGCCTGAAGCAATTTTTCCGTCACCTTTGGCGCGCTCATTTCCGGCTGCAAATCATAAGTCGCCACTTTCGGAGACGGGACCATGATGCGGTCTTCGCCCGGGAATTTTTTCTCTTCGCCGCCGTTGAAAAAATAGGTGACGTGGGCATATTTTTCCGTTTCAGCAATGCGGAGCTGCGTCAAACCTTGCTTGCTGATCACCTCGCCGAAGATATTGCTCAACTGAACTTCCTTGAACAGCACAGGAAAAGGAAAATCTTCCCGATAACGAGTCAGCGTGGTATATTTCAAGCGCACCCTCTTCTTCCGTTCAAATTCGGAAAAATCGTCAAAATTAAGCGCGATGGCAATTTCGCGCATCCGGTCGGCGCGAAAATTGAAAGTTAAAAATCCGTCGCCATCCTCGACCGTATGAATTTCACCGTTGTCCTCCACAACGAGCGGCTCCATGAACTCGTCAGTGATGTTTTTATCATACATCTCTTGCATTGTCGCCACCGGATCCGACGTTCGAACGCCTTCGCCCAAAAGCAGCATGTTGTAAGCGCGCTCCACTCTGTCCCAGCGATTATCGCGATCCATAATGTAATATCTGCCGATCACAGAAGCCAATTTTCCGGCATTTTCTTTTTTCATAAAATCTAAAATATTTTGCAAATACCCTTTTCCGCTGTTTGGCGGCGTATCTCTGCCGTCCATGATGGCGTGCAGGTAAATTTTTTCCACGCCGTTCTTTTTCAAAATTTGAATAATTTTCATCAAATGGCGATAATCCGAATGGACACCGGCATCGGAAAGCAAACCGGTGAGGTGAAGGGCTTTGTTATTTTGTTTCACGTAATTGACCAGATCGATGAACTCGGGAATTTTCTCAAAACTTCCGTCTTCCAGCGCGTCGGTGATGCGAACCAGATCCTGTTTCACCACACGACCTGCGCCAATGTTCAAATGTCCCACTTCCGAATTGCCCATGATGCCCTCCGGCAAACCCACTGCTCTGCCGTGGCATGCCAGAGTAGTCCAGGGATAATTTTCAAAATAACTGTCCAGATTGGGCGTGTTCGCATTTTTCACTGCATTAAATTCACTCGCTTCTCTGACTCCAACACCATCCATGATAATCAACATCAATCGATTCTTACTCATGCTGTTTCCTTTCTCCGTCTCCACTTTATCAGTCCAGACAACCCAGGTTTCTTGAAAAAAGCTGGTTTGTTGTTTTGCTATTGTATTAAAATTATCTAACTCATAATGAGGACATTAGTTTCCTGA
>JAADFU010000126.1 GCA_013152715.1 Calditrichota bacterium | reverse complement strand
AGTTTCCGCGAACATTTTGGCAAAGGCATGGCAATTTTCGTGATGTTATCTGTCGTCATCAGCGAGTGGGTGGCTTTCATGGGTGTGATGGCTGTAATCACCGAAGTGGTCAAAGAATGGTCCCGGCCTTTGACGCCATCGGGCGAAGGGATAAATATGATTTTTTCTGCCATAGTTTTCGGTGGAATGATCTACTATTTTTTCTGGCGTGGCTCGCATCGGTTTTTTGAAAATGTGCTGATCATTTTTGTGAGCATCATGGGAATCAGTTTTATTTTGACAATGTTTATGGTCATTCCCGATCCCATGGTTGTGATTAAGGGCCTGGTTCCTTCCTTGCCGCATGAGTCAAACGCTGCTTTGCTCATTGCCGGTATGGTGGGCACAACCATGGGCGGTGTGCTCTATCTGATTCGTTCCATTTTGGTGCAAGAAAAGGGCTGGAAAATTGAAGATTTTAAAACAGAAAAGAGAGACGCTTTTATTTCTTCGCTGATGATGTTCGTTCTTTCCGCGGCAATCATGGCTTGCGCTGCCGGAACACTTTATCCGCTGGGTCTGGAAGTGAACAATGCCATCGATATGGTCAAATTGCTGGAGCCGTTGGCTGGGAGATTTGCGATTTCCATTTTTGTCGCCGGAATCATCAGCGCGGGACTGTCTTCGCTTTTTCCGCATATTTTGCTGGCGCCGTGGTTTCTGGCAGACATCACCGGTGCATCTCGAGACATGACCAAAAAACACAATCGCTTGATTGCCTTATTCACGGTCAGCCTGGGATTGGTTGTGCCGATTTTCGGCGGTAGGCCCGTTCTCGTAATGATTGTTTCGCAAGTTTTAGCAGCCATCGCGACTCCGTTAATTGTTTTGTTTATGCTTATTTTGCAGAATAAAAAGGAAGTTATGGGAGAATACAAGGCAAAACCTGGTTTTAATTTTGTTCTGGTTGTGATTTTCCTGTTCACGATTTTTATGGCGATTACCGGGATTGTTGGAATTAAAGGGATGATTTGAAGTTAATGTTGTTATACCCTTTCAAAGGTTCTGAACCTTTGAAAGGGTAAGCTTGAAGGGTTAACTCATTGAGGTGAAAATGGAAACCAAAAAGATAAATTTAATTGTTTTGCTTGTTTTGCTTTTTGTTTGTCGTTCTTTTTCAGCTGAAAAGCTCACTATTATCCCCCAGCCACAATCCGTAAAATTTACCGAAGGATTTTTTGAATTTAAATCCGGGAAAATAGCGGCTTTTCTTGCTGACGTTTCAAATCGGGAAGATTTATTCGCTTTTGCCGATTTGAAAAAAGTATTGCAGGACCAGTTTCAAATTGAACTAACAAAAACAAAAGACAAAAAAGCAGCTCAATTTTTTTTGATCAGTGATTTCAAAAAAATCGATCGGGATCTTTTTCAAAAAAAATGGAACGTTGACATTGATGAAAATATTAGCGACGAGGGCTATTATCTTTTCATTGACAAAAAACAAGTTGTTGCACTTGGAAAAAGTTCGACAGGGCTTTTTTATGCGATTCAGACGCTGAAACAAATTATTCGCCAGCAACAAGGTGAAAAACGATTGCCCTGCCTGGTCATCAAAGATTTCCCGACTCTCAAAATCCGCGGCGTTCTCGACGACATCAGCCGCGGTCCCATTCCCACGATGGAATTTTTCAAACGAAATATCGTTCGTTTTGCAGAATTGAAATTTAATGCGCTCGTTTATTACACGGAGCACGTGGTGCGTACGAAAAAGCACGGCGATTTTGCCCCGCCGGATGCGTTGACTCTCGAAGAAATCCGGGAATTGGATAAATTTGCCCGGAAATATCACATTGAGCTGGTGGGATGCTTTCAGTCCTTTGGCCATTTTGAAAAAATTCTGGAATTTCCCCAGTACGAACATCTTGGCGAGATGAGTACACTGCTGACTCCGACAAAAAAAGAAAGTTACCAACTTCTTTCGGACATCTATTCCGAAGTTGTACCGGCGTACAGCTCAAAGAATTTTTGCGTTTTGTGCGATGAAACCTGGGGTCTGGGAAAAGGCGCGAGCAAAGAAATTGTTGAAAAAAGGGGAATCGAAGCGGTTTATGCCGATCATGTGAATTGGATACAACAGGAGCTGGCGAAATACGGCAAACGCGCCTGGGTCGCCGCAGATGTGGCTCTTCAGCACCAGAAAATTCTCGATCTGCTGGATCACCGGATCATACTTCTGCCCTGGAATTACAGCCCTCGGGATTCTTTTGCCGACATGCTGGAACCAATTCGGGAGAGAAGTTTTGATTTTATCGTCACCACCGGCGTTTCCTGCTCCAGACGCATTTTCCCGGCTTTGAACACATCGCTTGTGAATATCAAGAATTTCATCCGCGACGGCATTCGTTACGGAACTTCTGGAAATCTGACCACAGCATGGGATGGCTTTGGGTTGAATTTTTTCTCCAATAATTGGTTTGGTCTCGCTTATGCCGCGGAAAAGAGCTGGACAGGTGTGGTGCAGGAAGACGGTGATTTTTTTGAAAGATTTACCGCAAATTTTTACGGCGATGATACGGGCATGTTGAGTTCGGCGCTGAAGAATTTGGCTTCAATGTTTCAGTTTTCCGAATTGCAGGGACTGGAGTGGACAGTGTTTTTCAAAAAAATTATTCCCGAAGCCGGAAAGAAGGCGCAATTGCCAGAGACGCAGTGGAATGAAATTCGCGAAATTGCCCGGCAAACGCTCGATTATTTGTCCCGCGCCAAAATCAAATTTCATCGCTCGGATTTAGATTATTTGAAATTTGCAACAAAGCAAATTGAACTTATGGCAGATTTCCGCTTGCAGCTTTTGTCAGCGGCAGAAAAATATCGCGAAGCATGTCTGCATCAATCGGATCGGGAAAAGACCAAAGAGACAGTGAATTTGATTTACTCTGATTTTTCCCAATTAGCTCATCGCTGGGGACAGATGAGAGAAGAATATCGAAAATTATGGCTGGGCGAGAACAGAAAACACTGGCTGGATGTCAATCTGGAAAAATTTGATCGTATGCAGCGCGATATTGAGGATGTTCTTCTCCGGCTGAAAAAAGCGGTAGCGCAATTCGAGAGCGGATATTATCTGCCGTCTCCGTTGGAAGTGAGATTGGCGGTAAAGCCGTTGACCGAGAAATTTTTCCGGACATGGCTTTTGTGCGGTAGTTTTCCCAATCCAAAGAAAAATAGTTTATTGCCTTCCCACGTGCCCAACAATTGCGTTGGCTTTGACACGGATTATTTAGAAGAAATTGGAGGCGAAAGAGCCGCTCATCCGATTCCCGGAGAGCTCGTCAAAAGACCGGACGGATCGGTTGTGGAGTGGAAGGTTGTCACTTCCAATCTGGGAGCGAAAATGGATTTATCCGACAAATTCGATAAAAAATTCAGGGTCGTGGCTTATGCCTATTGCACCATTTTCTCGCCCAAAGCGGACACTGTGACTGCGGGCCTCGGCAGCAACGATGGCATCAAAGTTTTTGTCAACGGAAAAAAAATATTTCAGGTGCACGAATTGCGCCTGGTGAAAATTGACGACAATGTCATTAAATTACCCCTTCGCAAAGGCGAAAATCACATTTTATTGAAAATCGACCAGGGCCGCGGTAGATGGGGATTTTGTTTCCGAATTATTGACAGGAAATTTCGCAATGAAGGGTATCGGTATGAGATTGGTGATTGGTGAGTGGTAATTAGTGAAAGATGATTCGGCTTAGCGTTGGCAT
>JAADFU010000125.1 GCA_013152715.1 Calditrichota bacterium | reverse complement strand
AATTGACTGATTGCAACCTCTGAACGAATCTATGCGCTTGTTCAAAACACAGCTTTATTCAAAGCAGTTCCCCAAAAATTATTTTTTTCCTAAATAACTAAACATTAGAGCCTTGGCGGCTTCGAGGCTGAATAGTTACTATTTTTCAAAAATTAAATCTGGAATATCAATTTGAAAGCCGTCTTTTTTCTTTTCATAAAAAATATTTTCGCGTCAATTTTTTCAACGACGCGTGCCCGGTGCGTTTTGATTGGCGAAATTCAATATTTGCGCGGCATATTTGGAAAATTTCACAGATTCAATTTCAAGTGACTTCTGAATTCCTTATTCAAAATCTTAATCTTGTTCTTCTTGCAATTTCCGTTCCTGAACCAGCTTCTGAAATTTTTTCTGCAGATGAATCTGGTGCCTCTTGCATTTTACGCGAATCTCCGATTATGCACACATGTTTGGTCATCATAACTTTTCTACTGAATCCCAAATTTCAAAAGAAAAGATGAAAATGCGTAATAATCCCTGCCAGAAAAAATGACAGGTAACGACTAAACGACTGAATTGAATTCAAAAAATTTGTGACTTGAAAACTGGGCGTCGCTGCGAAAATGATGGCGCTGACAATCAAGAATAAATTAAAGAAAACGATCATCCCGGTGACAAAAAGCGGATAATACTGGTTTCGCGGCATTCGGTTTTTGCTGTCTGATAGCGAAAACAGTGAGCCGGTCACGATGCCTAAAAATGGCAGATAAATGTCAAATAATATTTTGTTGATTTTTTCCAGTCCTCCGGGCGGCATGTTTGCGGTAGAGCCGCTAAAATTTATCAGCATAAAAAAAATCAGAAAAGCAAAGCTGCAAAACCAGATGATAGCGTTCAGTCCGATCCAGGATTTGATGGTTCGAGTTGACATGAAACCTCCTTGTTTTGAAATCACGAACCGTTTTTAATGAATTTCAACTTTTCTTTGAAATGAAAAATCAATCGCTGAATTTGCTCGCTAATGCGGTATTTTTCCGATTCTGCCCATGCCGGCAATTGATCGCAATACCACTCTTCGCAGCGGGCGCAGGTGGTGCAGACGGCATATTTGATCTGTAGCGCCAGTCCGGATTTGCGCGGCACTTCAACGAGCAGGGAAATTTTCAAATATTGATGTTTCGGAGTGCGAAAATAGTCATTTTTGAACGTGAACGGCGTGCGCACGAAAACATAATTTTCCGAAGCCACACAACTGTCCACAGAAAAATCCATCGCATTCAGGGCTGAAATGACTTGTTTGACCTGTTCGTCACTGCTATTTTCTTTTTCCGCAAACAAAATGTCCTGCTGCGTGTAGGCATCATAGTCCAGAAATGGCTCTTCTTTGGGCGTCTGATTTTGGAACAACAGCGGCGGCTTGTGCGAACAACTGGCAATTAAAATCAGCGCAAAGAGCGAGATTATCAGAAAAAAGCGACTTTTTGCAGACAACTTTCCTCACATGGCTAAATTCAATTCATGGTATCATTCCGATAATCAATAAATTAGCAAAATTATGAAAAAAAGCAAGCAGAAAAATGATCAAGGCGCTTTGGGGATGAAAAGTTTAAAGGAAAAAATTTCTCATTGTAACATCCACTCCCATAACGGAATAAACTTGATTTGATGTCTGCCGCCTCTCACTTGAAAAGTTTGTTCTTTTTTCTCTTTGCCCGTAACTATAATTAAATTTTGACAATCAAGATACGCTCCGGCTCGGATCAAATTATTGACTTCACGTTTCATCGTCTGCGGATCTGATGTGTCCCAGCAAACCTGAATTAGCTCTTTGACTTTCTCTCCGCTTTTCACAACAAAATCCACTTCGCGTTGCTGGTTGTCTTTCCAATAATAAATTTCTAAACGCGGATCACAAACTCGTCTTTTGAATAACTCATTCGCGACCACATTTTCAGCAATTCTCCCAACATTTTCAGAAAAACGAAAGCCTTTCGCTTGATAAAACCCCAGGTCTGAAACATAAACTTTGTGTATCGAGCGAATTTGCCTGCCAATGGAATAATCATATTGTTTCAAAAAATAGAACATGCGAGCAATTTGAAAATAACGGGCAAATCTCTCTACGGTATCAAGGCTAATATTTAATTTCTTTTTCAAACTATTAAAGGATTGCAACGTTGCGATGTTCGCAATTAACAGATTCGACATTTGTTCTAATTTATGAATCTGCTTAATGTCAAATCTTTTTGCCAGGTCTTTGAAAATAATATCATCAAAATATCTTACCAGCAGTTCTCGTTTTCGCGCGTCACCATTAGACAAAACGATTTCCGGAAATCCGCCCCATTGTAAATATCCGTCGCCTGCCCTTTGAATTTCGATTTTGTTTTTGACAATTTCTAAATCTGACGAAAAATCAATACTTTTAAATCTGAGGATTTCCTTGAAGTTAAGGGGGAATATTTCAACATCAACATGTCGGCCGGTCAATGTTGTGGAAATTTCTTGTCCTAATAATTTTGAAGATGAGCCGGTAACAATTACCCGAAATTTTTTTGCCTCTAATAAATATCTTACAACTTTTTCCCACCCATCTACATTCTGAACTTCATCTAAAACAATCAGAGGATTTTTGGGAGAAAGATTTTTTTGATAGAGCTCAATTATTTCCAGCAATTCCTGAGTAGAAATCTTTGCCGGAAATCTGGGGTCTTCAAGGTTTATTATCAGGCTTTCCTTGACATCAAGGTTTTTTTGCGAAAATAGCTGTTGCAAATAGAGATTAAACAACGATGATTTCCCGGCGCGCCGAACGCCGAAAAGTGTCAGCGCTGTTTTTTGGGAAAAAATTGACTCGATTTGACGGATGTAATCATCCCTTGATTTCAAATCAGCTTTAAAATTGCCCCAATAGTTCCAATCAGCGAGAATATCGAAAAAATTATTGTAACTCATTGCTATCCCTATTATTTTTTAGGTTTCATCGGTCAAATTATATAGAATATAACCGATAGAACCTAAAAAATCAACACTTTTTTTATTTTTTTGATTTAGTTAACAGATAGAAACGAACTTTGAAAATACAAAAGCTAAAAATATAAACACAACACGTTATTTCGTTATTGGAAATTTCAGAAAAAAATATTATATTCAATAGTACACGGTTTAACTTTATTGGGAGGATAAAATGATTTACAATATTGTCTTTTTCAAATTTTTTCCCGCAACGATTGCGATGGCATTATGTGTTGTGCTAATATTTACACTCACGGCAGTCGTCGCCCAATCCCGCTACCCCGACTATTTCCCGGAACAAAACAAATATTTTTCCACAAAATCCATGGGCGCAAATTACGAAAACGGCAACACAGTGTTCCGTGTTTTCGCCCCCAATGCGGAGAAAGTGAGTCTAATTATTTTCAAAAAATTTGACGACGAACAGGGCGAAGAATTTCCCATGACAAAAGACACAAATGGCGTGTGGGAAATTTCGCTTTCAGGGGAAAGAAAAAATATCTATTACGGCTATCGTCTCGATGGGCCTGACGACGGAATCAATATGTACGATCCTGAAGTGATTGTCGCTGACCCGTACTCGCGCGCTGTGGTCACGAAAAATAATTACCATCATCCGGCGAAAACGCTGCTTCTGGATACTGCTTACGACTGGCAAGGCGACACTTGGGTGAAGACTCCCATTCAGGATTTAGTGATTTACGAAATGCATGTTCGCGACATGACTGCGCATCCGAGTTCCGGCGTCAAAAAAGCAGGGACCTATTTGGGATTGCTCGAAGAGGGAAAAACCGGCGGGCTGGATTATTTGCTCGATTTGGGCGTGAATGCGGTGGAACTTTTGCCGTGTCAGGAGTTTGCCAACATCGAAGTGCCGTACAAGGACAAAACTGCGCCGGTGTACAACACCTGGAATCCCTACGCACGAAATCACTGGGGGTACATGACTTCCTATTTTTTTGCTCCGGAGTCTTATTACGCTACCGATGGCACAATGGAACCGGGCAAATATTGCGGCGCTGACGGCAGGCAGGTGCGCGAATTTAAAGACATGGTGAAGGCGCTGCACAAAAAAGGTATTGCCGTGCTTATGGATGTGGTTTACAATCACTGTTCCGAATATGATTTTAATCCGTTCAAATACATTGACAAAAAATATTATTTTCGCCTGAATGAAAAAGGCGAGTTCCTTGCCAAAAGCGGCTGCGGCAATGATTTTATGACCGAACGCCCCATGGCGCGGCGCCTGATTCTCGAAAGCGTCAAATATTGGATGACGAAATATCATATCGACGGATTTCGTTTTGATCTGGCATATTTGCTCGATGAACAGACCTGTCGGGAAATCATCGCTGAAGCAAAAAAAATCAATCCCAATGTGTACATTATCGCCGAGCCTTGGGGAGACGGTTACGCCCCGGATTATTTTTCGCGTTTGGGCTGGGCTGCCTGGAATGACAAAATCCGCAACGGCGTCAAAGGGCAAAATCCGTCCGATAATTTGGGGTACATTTTCGGCAATTGGGAGCGCGATACCAAACCGGACCATCTGAAACGCTTTATTTTAGGCTCCACTGTAAAAGATGGCGGTCAATTTCAGCTTCCCGAACATTCAGTAAATTATCTGGAATCTCACGATGATTATACATTTGGTGATTTCGTTCGAATCGGGACCAAAGCTGTGGCTGAAAATACAAAAATCATCGATCTCGAAAAACATGTCCGACTCACGGAAAAGCAGCTAAAAATCAGCAAATTGGGCGCGCTGTTTCTGTTCGTTTCCCAGGGGCCCGTCATGATTCACGAGGGACAGGAATTTGCCCGCAGCAAGGTCATTGCCCCGACCGATGCGCCCGACCCGCATGTCGGGCAAATTGATCACAACAGTTACGACAAAGACAACACGACCAACTGGATCAATTACCGCCACCGTGAAATCAATCGCGAGCTTTACGATTACTATCGCGGCTTGATTCAGTTGCGAAAAAAGTACCCTGCGCTGAGGGAAACGCCGCGCGAAAATGTGCATTTTTTAGCTCAAAAAAATGAGTTTGCTTTCGGTTTTCGCATTAGGAAAAATCGGTCTTGTGATGCGGCTGAATTGCTTGTTCTCATGAATGGAGATACTAAAAACCGCGTTGCTTTTCCAATTCCTGAAGGAAATTGGATTATTTTGGTGAATGGAAAAAAAGCGGGAATTGAGCCGTTGGGTAAAATTGAGAAAAAAAATGTTAAATTGGCGCCGACGACGGGAATGGTGTTGGTGAAAGAATAAGTGCGAAAGGAAAATCCCAAATTCCGAATCCTAAATAACAAACAATACCCAATGGCCAAAAGGAACAGCGGTTGGAGTCTGGAGCTTTGGTTTTGGGATTTTTCAGTTTGCGCCTCCTCAATCTTGTCGAAAAAAACTTGCTTGTTACTCAAATTAATGCTATCTTTCCGAAGTGCCACTAACAGGAGAAGCGTATGTTTTCCGAGAATTTTTTGAATCGTTTGAATAAGGCGAACTCGGTGGCGGTTTTGACTGGCGCTGGCGTTTCTGCGGAAAGCGGCGTACCCACATTTCGCGGCGAAGAAGGCTTGTGGAAAAAGTACCGACCCGAAGAATTGGCAAATTTCGACGCTTTTATGCGCAATCCGAAACTCGTTTGGGAATGGTACAATTTTCGAAAACAACTCATTCGCGACGTCAAGCCGAATCCCGGACATTACGCGCTGGCAGAGATGGAGAATATCTTTCCGGAATTTCATTTGATCACGCAGAATGTGGACAATTTGCATCGTCGCGCCGGAAGCAGAAAAATTTACGAATTACACGGGAACATAATGAGAAATCGCTGCGTTGATTGTAATAAATACTACGATGAGGACGATCTTGTTTTCGACAGCGTCGGCGAATTGCCGCGGTGCGATTGCGGCGGTCTGATTCGACCTGACGTCGTGTGGTTCGGCGAAATGTTGCCCGAAGCGGAACTGCGCAATGCATTCGCTGCTGCGCGTTCCTGCGATGTTTTTTTGACTGTGGGCACTTCGGCGGTGGTGCAGCCCGCCGCTTCATTGCCATTAGAGGCTCTGAAATCCGGCGCTTTCGTAGTTGAAATCAACCCCGAACCGACGGCTATTTCCAACTATGTTCATGAGTCGATTATGGGCAAATCCGGGGAAATTTTGCCTGAACTACTCAAAAAAATCAGCGGATAAATCCCATTAAATCTCTTTGGTGAAATTGTGGCGCGCATAAAAAATTTAAAATTCGTGAAAATATTTTTCCGGCTCGGTCGAGTGCAACTCATTTTGCTGATCGTTGGTTTGATCGTTTTGGCGGACTGCGCCTATTACAACACTTTTTTCAATGCCAAGCAGTATTTCAAAGAGGCGGAAAAAGAACGAGAAAAACGATTAGAAAGGCAAAAAAAGCAGCCGCAGCGAGCCAAGAACCGACCTGGCAGAAACCAGCTTTCCTCGGCAGAGATCAAAAAATACGACGACGCCGTCAAAAAAGCATCCAAAGTGCTGGAGCTTTATCCGAAAAGTAAATATGTCGATGATGCGCTGTTTCTGTTGGGGAAGTGCTTTTTTCGAAAACAGGACTACCCAAAAGCCGTGCGCAAGTTTTACGAACTCAGCGAAAATTTTCCGGACAGTCCTTTTGTGCCGGAAGCGCGTCTCTGGCTGGCGAAAGTTTTCATTGCGCAGCGGGACTATGAAAGCGCGCAAACAACATTGCAGGAATTAATTAATAGCAATGTTCGCAGAAACGTCATCGATGAAGCTCGCTATTTGTTAGGCGGACTTTTTAAAAACAAAAAAGACTACATGCGCGCTGTTAGTGAATTTGAAGTGGCGGCTAAGCGCGTCAAAGACGAGGCCATTCGCGCCCGCAGCTATTTCGAGATGGGAGAATGCTATTTTGAATTAAAAAATTACGAGAAAGCGATTGAGAGCTATCGCCAGGCGCGGAAATACAGCCCCGACGAACGTTTTGAATACGACGCCATGTTCAAAATGGGGCTGACTTACGAAAAGATTAAAAAGTACGACGACGCGATAGATATTTTTAAGCGGTTATTGAATAATATCGCCAACCAGGATTATTGGCCCGCTTGTCGGCTGGAAATTGCCCATTCTCATCGCCTTGCGGGCAGAGACGAAGACGCCAAATTCTGGTACCAGGACATAATTGAAAAACATCCGAAAAGCACGGAAGCGGCGGACGCTTATTATTATCTGGGGAAAATTTATCTGGAACGCGAGGGCGAATATGAATTTGCCAAGGAAAATTTTGACAAAGCGCCCAAAGAGAACCCTCGTTCTTCCCACGCCAACGAAGCGCGCGCCATGAGCAAAAGCGTTCAGCGACTGCTTGCCCTGCGCGACGATATTCAGCAACAAATAAAGAGAATAGCGGCCGGAGATTCAATTGCCGCATCAATGGACAGCGTGGAAATAGATCTGGCTCAGGAAAAATATTCTATTGGTTATATCGACAGCATGTTCTCCGATACGACGCATTTTGACATGGATAGTCTCAAAATCTTCGACGACAGCACGCGCACAATTTTGACGGATTCCATTCGTATCGCTTTCGAGGACGAGGAAAACATTGATTTGCGGAAACGCATTCTCAAACAAATTGAAATCGCCCAACGACGCAGCAAAAACCGATTCGACAATTTCGACGATCAGGAGCGGCTGCGGCGGGAAGAAGAAGAGAAAAAGAAACAGCAAAAAATTGTTCTCAAAACAGGGAACTTGGGAACGCCTCAAGAGGAAATGCTCAAAGACAAAGTCCTGCTGGCTGAAATTTATTTGTTCGAATTTAATCAGCCTGATTCTGCGCTAAAGGAATATCTTGATATATTGAAAATCGACACATCGAAGACCATCATTCCCAAAGCGCTTTATTCAATAGGTTACATTGCAGAAAATTTCAAACAAGACACAGTTTTGGCCGATTCCATGTTTCAGCGGCTCATTACGGAATTTCCGGACAATGAATTTGCCCAAGCGGCGCGCAAACAGGCAAAAACGATCAATATTCCCGATCCGGAAGAAAAAATCAAGCGGAAATATTTAACTGCCGAAAAGGCGTATGTTGACGAGCGCAATCTGCCAACGGCCTTGAAGACATTTTCTGACATTTCAGAACAATCCCCAACGTCGGAATTTGCGCCGAAGTCGCTTTTTGCCATGGGCTGGATTTACGAAAATGATTTAAAAAATCCGGATCGAGCGTTTGAAGCTTACCAGTCTTTAGTGGAAAAATACCCGAATTCGACTTATGCCAAACGAGTGCAAAAAAAAGTCGCGGCGGTAGAAAAAGCAAAGAAAACCGGCCAGCAAACTAAAGCGTCGCCGACCGAAATTGCACCAAAGACAGACGAATTAGCCAAGACGGCAAAAGCGTCGCCGGATAGCCTCGGCGATGAAGTAGATATCGCCAACATGACCAAAGAAGAGTACCGTCGCTATTTGCTGCTGGAAATGGAGAAAAATGATCCGAGAAGAAAGACGCCGAGAAGGTGGTAAGACGGGAGAGGATTAATTTATGGGAATCATGGCGGGAACCACAGCTCGACTTGCAACCGGTAAAATCATAGAAAAATTCTCCATCACCAACGACATCAAAAAGTTGCGCATTTATCACCCGGAGACCGCGAAAAGCGCGCTGCCGGGACAATTTGTCAATATTCGAACTTCCGGGAGTAACACGCCGCTGCTGCGCCGGCCTTTCAGTATTAATCTTGTCCATCGGAAACAGGGCTGGTTTGATATTTTATTTCGTGTGATCGGGCGCGGCACTGTCGCGCTGGCGCAATTTGAATCCGGCGCTGAAGTGGATTTTATTGGCCCGCTGGGAAATTCGTTTTCCTTTCCTGAAAAAAAAGAGACAGCCATACTTGTCGCCGGCGGTCTGGGAATTGCGCCGCTGGAATTTTTGGGACAAATTTTTTCCGAGAGAAATATTTCCGCACATCTTTTCTGGGGCAATCAAACCCAAGCGCCTTTTGTTTATCAGGAAAATTTTTCTCAAAAAAAAATTAGAACGTCACTCGCCACCGACGACGGAAGTTTCGGTTTTCACGGCAATGTAATTCAATTGATTGAAAAAGAATTGTCTCATTTTTCCTCTGACAAAATTCGTGTTTACGCTTGCGGCCCCAATCCCATGCTGCGCGCGCTGAAAAATTTTACTCGGGGAAAAAACATCGCTTGCGAGGCCTCGCTGGAGACCATGATGGCTTGCGGTTTCGGCGTTTGCATGGGCTGCAATGTGGCAAAGGCCGACAACGCTGGCTATTTTTACGTATGCCAAGACGGGCCGGTTTTTGATTTAAAGGACATTCGCATTCATGGCTGATTTACGAGTTTCGTTGGGAAAAATAACGCTCACCAATCCGATTCTGACGGCATCCGGCACATTTGGCACCGGCGAAGAATTCACGCCTTTTCTCAATCTGGATCGGCTGGGCGGAATCGTGACCAAAGCGGTCACTCTCGAAGCGCGTTCCGGAAATGCGCATCCCCGAATTGCAGAAACGCCGGCCGGAATGCTCAATTCCATCGGCCTCGCCAACGTCGGCGTTGAAGCATTCATTCGCGAAAAACTTCCGTTTTTAAATGCGTTGAAATGCCGCGTATTCGTCAACGTCGCCGGAAAAACGATTGACGAATTCGCTGAAGTTATTCGCCGCATTGAGTCCGCCGGCGGAGTTGACGGCTACGAGCTGAATGTTTCCTGCCCCAACGTGAAAGAAGGCGGAATGGCGTTCGGCGCTAATCCTGAAATGACCGCCCAAATCACAGAAAAAACGCGTCGGGCGACTGATAAATTTATCACTGTCAAACTGACGCCCAACGTAACGTCCATCGCGGAAATCGCCGTTGCCGCCGAACAAAGCGGCGCCGACGCGCTGACAGTGATCAACACGCTGGTCGGCATGGCCGTCGATATTCATTCGCGGAAACCAAAATTAGCCACGATTACCGGCGGTTTGTCCGGGCCGGCAATCAAGCCGGTGGCGCTGGCAAAAGTTTTTCAGGTCGTTCGTGTCGTGAAAATTCCCGTCATCGCCTCCGGCGGCGTCATGAACGTTGACGACGTAGTTGAATTTCTCATCACCGGCGCGACTGCGGTACAAATCGGAACCGCAAATTTCATAAATCCGAAAATATGCGAACAATTAGCGGACGAATTAAATGAATTTTGTCGCCTGAATCAAATTGACTCAATTCAAGAAATTATCGGAACCCTAAAACTGAATAAGTGAACAATGAAAGCCTCAAACAATCTTTTTCGTTTTTCTATTTTCATTTTTTCTGTCACAATTTTATCCTGCGCCCATTCCGGCGGCAAAAAATCCGCCAGTCAGTCGGCGGCGGATGGCATCGTTTTTTTGAAGAAGGAAGAGCCCGGAATTAGCGGCAAAAAAGAAACCAAAAAGCGGACGCCTTCTCCGGAAGGAGCGACGCAAAACTCGAATGAAATAATCAACCCCGAACAGACTCGCGGCATCGTTTTTTTGGATTATGATGATCAAGTTCATGCGTTGTCCGGTATGCCGCTATCATTGAAGCTAACGACACAGCAGGGCAAAGCTTCTTATTACGCGGACTCTTTTAAAGGCAATAAGACCGCCAACGGAGAAATTTATGATCCGAAGAAATTTACCGCCGCCCACAGAACGCTCCCCTTTGGCACGCGCGTTCGGGTGACCAATCTATTTAATGACAAAAGCGTTGTCGTGCGCATCAACGACCGGGGTCCGTTCATAAAATCGAGAATAATCGACCTTTCCCGCGCGGCAGCGGAACAGTTGGGAATAATCGACAGCGGCGTGGCGGAAGTGCTGATCGAAGTTCTTAAATGAGAACATTTTGCAGAAAAAAAGACGCCAAACCTTCACAATTAATAGAGGAGACACACTTTTGGACTGGAAAAAATTGGGGTTACGAGTTCTGGTGGCAATTTTTGGCGCGCCGCTCATCATTTTCCTGCTGCTTCATGGCAAGCTACCTTTTGTTTTTTTAATTTTGCTGATCAATCTTGTGGCGCAATTTGAATTCTACCAACTCACCGAACACAAAAACATGCTGCCATTGAAAATCTGGGGATTGTTGGTAACGGTTGTCATCACTTTTTCTTTTTATTATTTTGGGCTGAAATGGTTTTGGCTCATTTTATTGCTTGCGTTTTACGGCGTTCTTTTACTTGAACTGTTTCGAAACAATCAGTCCGCGACGTTGAACATCTCTGCGTCGGCCTGGGGCATGATTTATCCCGCTGTTTTCTTTGGGTTTATGATTTTAATTCGGGAACTTCCCGGCGAATTGGGCGTTGATTACATTGCCGGCGGCAGATGGCTGCTGCTGATGCTCATCACCATCTGGATTTGCGACACGGCGGCTTATTTCATTGGCAAAGCTATTGGCAAACACAAATTATTTCCGCGCGTCAGCCCGAATAAGACGATTGAAGGCGCCGTGGCCGGTGTGGTTTTTTCGTTCATTACGGCGTACATTTTTCATTTGACTTACATTCGCACGCTGAGCCTGGCGCAGTGTCTGACGATTGCGCTCATCGTGGCTATCTTTGGGCAAGTAGGCGATTTAATGGAATCGCTGTTCAAACGCGACGCCGGCGTCAAAGATTCGTCAAATTTGCTGCCGGGACATGGCGGCATGTTGGACAGATTCGATGCGCCATTATTTGTCGCACCGCTTGTTTATCTGTATTTGAAATTTTTGGTTTTTTAAAAATTGAAAAACAGCTAAAATGAAAAATTCGTTAGCCTTACTAAATATCAAGTTTATTTCTAAATGACATCATTTATTGAAGGTTGAGCAGAAACAGTATAATTACTGGTTCGCTGGTACCAGACGAGATTGCTCATAATCAAGGATAGATTTACAGTTGAGAATAATTACATGGAATTGTCAGGGAGCGTTTAGAAAAAAAGTAAGACATATCGCAAATCTGAAACCTGACATTGCTGTTATCCAAGAATGTGAAAAACTTGAAATGCTCAACCTTGAAAACGAAATTGTTCAGCCATATTCCCAACATTGGTTTGGTGACGGACAGAAAGGTTTAGGCATATTTTCATTTACAGAGTACACAATTCATCCCTATAACGAATACGATTCATCAATCAGACACTGTGTACCAGTCCACGTTAAAGGCAAAACAGATTTTAATCTTATTGCAGTTTGGGCTATGAACCATAAGCAAAGGAGATTGAGTTACATCGCCCAAGTTTACCTCGGAATCGAAAAATATAAAAATCTCATCAAGCAGAGAGACACAATAGTTATGGGGGATTTCAATTTCAATAAAATATGGGATGATACGCCAAGAATTGCCAATTTTTCTAAAGTAGTAGATGAACTTGAGAAAGATGGCATATCCAGTATCTATCACGAGTACTTCAGAGAACCCTACGGAAAGGAAACAAAAAATACACTTTATATGTACCGAAAACAAGATAAAGGATTTCATATAGATTACTGTTTTGCTCCTAAATCATGGTTGCGGTTTCTAAAATCTGTTCAGATTGGGCATTATGATTTTTGGTGTAAATTAAGTGACCATTGTCCACTAATCATTGATTTTGATGAAAGGGTCACAAATTTCAGCTAACATCAGCCGGAACCGACAAAGGGCTCCGACTTTTTGGCTTGCTTTTGTGGTCTTCGGAAGTTATTTTAAATTATCAAGTTAGGTGCCCTGCCGTCCTTTGCGGCTCAGCTTTGTATTAGCTGTACAAAACAAATCTTTAAAGGAGAAAAGAGATGAATAAAGAAAGCAAGTGCCCGGTAACGGGAGACGCATACAAACACACCACCCTGGGCGGAAACATGATCCGGGACTGGTGGCCAAACCAACTGAACCTGAAGATCCTCTATCAAAACCCGCCTACGCTCAAGCCCACGGGCGAGGATTTCAACTATGCCGCGGCATTTGCCGAACTCGACTACGAGGCGCTTAAAAATGACCTCCGCCGCATTATGACCGAATCCCAGGACTGGTGGCCAGCCGACTACGGCCACTATGGTCCCCTCTTCATCCGCATGGCCTGGCACAGCGCGGGCACCTACCGTGTCTTTGACGGACGCGGTGGCGGATCCACAGGTAACCAACGTTTTGCGCCATTGAATAGTTGGCCAGACAACGTAAACCTCGACAAGGCGCGTCGCCTGCTCTGGCCGATCAAGAAGAAGTACGGCAACAATATCTCCTGGGCCGACCTGATGATCCTCGCCGGAAACGTTGCCCTCGAGTCGATGGGGTTCAAGACCTTCGGCTTCGGCGGCGGTCGCGTGGACATCTGGGAGCCTGAGGAGGATGTGTACTGGGGTCCCGAGTCCGAGTGGCTGGCCGACGAGCGCCATCGAGATGAGCGGGATCTCGAAAAGCCGCTGGCTGCCGTTCAGATGGGCCTGATCTACGTGAACCCGGAAGGTCCAAACGGCGAGCCCAACGTGCTTGCGGCCGCAGAGGATATTCGCGAGAGCTTCCGGCGCATGGGCATGAACGACGAAGAGACAGTTGCGTTGATCGTTGGCGGGCACACCTTCGGAAAAACCCACGGAGCCGCCGATCCCGACAAGTATGTGGGCCCCGAGCCCGAGGCGGCTCCACTCGAAGAACAGGGTCTGGGCTGGAAGAACAGCTTCGGCATCGGCAAGGGCGCCGACACGATCACAAGCGGACTCGAGGGCGCCTGGACCCATACGCCCACGAAGTGGGACAACAGCTTCCTCGAGCTCCTCTTCCGCTACGACTGGAACCTGGAGAAAAGCCCTGCCGGGGCCTGGCAGTGGGTGCCGACCGATCCGGAGACCGAAAATCTGGTTCCTGACGCCCACGATCCCGACAAGCGGCATAAACCCATCATGCTGACCACAGACCTCGCGCTTCGCATGGACCCCATCTACGGGCCCATAGCCCGCCGCTTCCTGGAAAACCCGGATGAGCTTGCCGACGCCTTTGCCCGTGCCTGGTTCAAGCTCACTCACCGCGATATGGGACCCAAGTCACGTTATCTCGGGCCAGAAATGCCTGAGGCGGACATTATCTGGCAAGACCCCGTCCCCCAGGTGGATCACGAACTGATCGACGAGGAGGATGTAGCCGGGCTGAAAAAGCAAATCCTCGCCTCGGAGCTCACCGTTCCGGAGCTCGTCTACACCGCCTGGTCCTCTGCCGCGACCTTCCGCGGCTCCGACAAGCGCAGCGGCGCCAACGGGGCGCGCATTCGCCTAGCCCCCCAGAAGGACTGGGATGTCAATCAGCCAGCCCAGCTCGCCAAGGTGTTGAGGGCCCTCGAAGGTATCCAGGCTGAGTTTAATGGAGCGCAGCCCGGCAGCAAGAAGGTCTCGCTCGCAGACCTGATCGTCCTTGGAGGCGTCGCTGCAGTCGAAGAGAGCGCGAAGCAGGCCGGCTTCGAGGTGCAGGTCTCCTTTGCGCCCGGCCGCACCGATGCCGGCCAGGAACAGACCGACGTCGAGTCATTCGAGTACCTGAAGCCGGTGGCAGACGGCTTCCGCAACTACCTGAATCCAGCTTGCGATTTGCCTGCCGAGCAACTGCTCATTGATCGCGCCCAGCTCCTCACCCTCACGGTGCCGGAGATGACCGTGCTCGTAGGCGGAATGCGTGCGCTGGGGGCCAACTTTGGCAGCGTCTCCCATGGCGTCTTTACGGAACGCCCGGGCGCGCTCACGAACGACTTCTTTATAAACCTTCTCGACATGGGCATCGAATGGCAACCCAGCGCAGACCATCCGCAGATTTACGAGGGGTTCGACCGTGCCACCGGGGAGCTGAAGTGGACCGCGACCCGTGTGGACCTGGTCTTCGGAGCTAACTCACAGCTGCGGGCCCAGGCGGAGTTCTACGCCCAGGACGATAACAAGGAGAAGTTCGTGCGCGACTTTGTTGCGGCCTGGAACAAGGTGATGAACCTTGATCGCTTCGACCTTGCCTGGTCGTAACATGAATGTTCTCAGTGACTTCTGGCAGAATGGCCCAAAAGCAGACAACTAACGTTATTTTTTAAATATTGAAGTATTTTAACTTGACATTTAGTTCTTTTATAATTAAATTAACAGTACGAACAAAAAAAACTTTCATTAAAATAAAGGAGACAGAAAGATGGGATTCTGGGATGATTTATCAAACATGTTTAAGCGGGGCGTGTCCACTGTCGCGAAAAAAACCGATGAGTACACCAAAATCGGAAAGCTGAAAGTTGACATCATCGGCGTCAAACGTGAAATCGACAAGCAATTCACCATGTTGGGCGGAAAAGTGTATCAATTGATCGCCGAAGAAAAAAATACGAAAATTGCTTCCAACGAAGAAGTGAAGCAAATCATCGACGCGATCAAAGACCTGAATGAAAAATTGAATCAGAAAAAAGAAGAATTAGAACAAGTGCGGCTGGAATACGGCGCGGAAGCGGCTGACGCGGAAGTCGTCGTCGACGAGTCAACCGAGCCGACCAAAGAGGAAGATCAGCCTCAGGGCTAGAATTACTTTGCTCCTGCCCATCTTTTGCCACCTTTGATTCAGGAATTTCATGAACGCTCTGCCCTTTTGGCGGGGCGTTTTTCATAAGGAAATTTTATGATCCGTTTGATTTCGCTCGTGTGGATTGTTGCGGTTTTTCTCTCTTGCGCCAATAAACAGCAAACGGCTCAAGAGTTGATTAAGAAAACTGAACCGGAAATTTTGAAATTAAAAAGTTCGCTCAAGCGGCAGAGAGTCGAGTTAACGCCGGTCGTGAATTCCGTGTCTGTTGTTGCGGTCGGCGATATCATGCTCGGAAATCACACTGCCCAATACATCCGTAAATACGGCGTGGAATATCCGTTTGCGGCGACGGATTCAATTTTGCGCAGCGGGGACATCGCCGTCGGCAATCTCGAGGGGCCGTTTGCCGTTTCCGGGACGCCATTCGACAAAAAATTTACTTTCAAAGTTCCTCCGGAGTTTGCCAGCAGCCTCGCCTTTGCCGGTTTTGACGTAATGACGCTGGCGAACAATCACATTCTCGACTATGGCGCAGAAGGTTTGCAGCGGACAATTTCTGCTCTCGATTCGCTAAAAATCAGTCACTGCGGCGCCGGATTGGATTTGAAAGCGGCGTGTACGCCGGCGATTTTAGAGGAGAACGGTTTGAAAATTGCCGTTTTCGGTTATTCCATGACCTTTCCGGCAGAGTTCTGGGCGTCGAAAACTTCCGGCGGCACATGTTTTCCCTATGAAAATATTCTGGAGCGCACCATTCCGCATTACGACTCCACTTGCGACATTGTCATCGCCAATTTCCACTGGGGGCGAGAATTGAAAAATGCGCCGCGAGATTACCAGCGACAGACGGCGCACAAAGCAATTGATCTGGGCGCCGATCTGGTTATCGGTCATCATCCGCACGTTTTGCAGGGCGTGGAAATTTACAAAAACAGGCTCATCGCCTACAGTTTGGGGAACTTCGCCTTCGCGTCTTACAGCAAAAGGGCGACGGAGAGCATCATTCTGAAAGTCTATTTGACAAAAAACGGTCTGCTTTTCGCCAGAGCCGTTCCCATTAATGTCAACAATTACGAGGTCGAATTTCAGCCGAGGCCGCTTTCCGGGAAAAAAGCAAAAGAGGTAATTCGTCACTTGAATGATTACTCGCGGCAGCTTCCTGCCGGCGCAATTTTTGACAGTTGCGGCGTGATCTGGGGAAATTTGCTGACAAGATACGATTCGCGCGCATTGATTGATTCAGTCAAATTTTCTTTTTTGCAAAATAAAAAAATTTCCAAATAAACAAATCGAGGCGATATCCATGAAGGTCGATGATCGCAGTGGGATTGCTGAACATTTCATCTTTCAACTCTGGGAAAAGAAATATTTTTCCACGCGGAAACTACAAACGGCCAACGGCACTCCGGTTACCGTGGTCTCTCCGGGCACGCGCAATCACGACGCCGGCCCTGATTTCAAAAATGCCACCATAAAAATGAACGACCGCATTCTCCACGGCGACGTAGAAATCCACCGCGCGCCGGAAGACTGGTACCAACACGGGCATCACGCCGACGCGGCGTACAATAACGTGATTGCGCACGTTATCATCGGCAAACAGACGAGTCACGAGCCGGCGGTTCGCTTGAGCCGAACGCCGGTGCCGGCGGAAATTTTCGTTGACATTCCCGAAGAAAAATTTTTCGAATTGGAGAAAAAATATCAATTGCTCGCCGCCGGCGAGAGCGAGCCGATTATTTGCCAGCTCTCCGAATTTTCTGACGAGAAAAAACTTGCCGTTATCGATTATTTCAGCCGCGAACGCTTCAACGCGAAAGTGGAGCGCTTTCGCGAGATGCGGGAGTTTGCCGCGTGGAATCAAATTTTGTACAGCGGAATTTTGGAAGCTTTGGGCTACGCAAAAAATCAAACGCCATTCCGAAAACTCGCCAACCGGCTGCCATTTGAAGCTCTGCTGCGCGAGAAAAATCAAGTTAATTCTTCAAATCTTCTGACTCACGTTCAGGGATTACTTTTCGGCACCGCTGGCTTGCTCCCCAGTCAGAATCCGTCTTTTGACTGGCGAAAAATCAAAGATCAAACAACGAAAAATTATGTGACGCTACTGGAAAAAATCTGGGCTGATTTTTCGCAACGTCTCGGGCTGGAGCCGCTGCGCCGCGAGGAATGGCTTTTTTTTCGACTGCGGCCTGTCAATTTCCCAACGCGACGCATCGCCGGCGCCAGCGTTATCTTGCTGCGATTTTTTGAATCTGGCGTACTGGAAAAACTGCTCCGTCTTTTCGACAGTCTCCAGGAAAAACCCCGAGAGTTGACGAACGAGCTCGTCAGATTATTCATCTGCCAAACCCGCGGATACTGGGCGAAATTTTACACGTTCTCAGATTCCGTCGGCGATAGCGAGTCAGAAAAAGACGTCACGCTCGTCGGCGCTTCCCGAGCCCGGGAAATCGTCGTCAACATCATTCTGCCCGCTGTCTTCGCATACGCAGTTGAGATCGACGACTCGCATCTCAAAACAATCGGCAAACAAGTCTATTACGAATTCCCCCGGACAACGCCCAACGCCATCGAACGGAGAATGTTGTCCCTCTTGTTCGGGAAGGAGAAAAAGAGCGGGGAATTTATCACTACGGCGGCCAAACAGCAAGGGCTTATTCATTTGTACAAACTTTTTTGTCGGAGGAATGAGTGCGACCGCTGTTTGCAATCGTTGCCCGATGATGAAAATGAGTGAGCGTGGATTTACGTCAGTTTAAGCAATTTTGAATTATTGTTCCGTTCAGAATTGTCAATTAGCAGTTCGCAATTGACAATTAGTCGTAATAATTTGTTTTCGCAGCTAAACTCTAACCTAATTTAATTGTGAATAGTGAATTGAGAACCGCCAATTGACAATGTTGAAACCAATTTTTCCCTTAAACTGACGACAAGGGGGCTTACTCGACGAGTTTGCCGGAAACAATTAAAGGCCTGCCGTCGATGGTAATGGTGGGTTTTTGAAAAATCATGTCGAGGTGTAACTTCGTCACCGTACTCCCGCCCTCGAACAAATGGTTTCCCAGCGCGATGTGCGCTGTGCCAAATTTTTTCTCATCGGCGAGGGAATTTCCGTAAAGCTCGACTTCCGGATTCGTGCCGACGCCAAACTCGGCGACATTTCTGCCGTTTTTGCCGAACGGTTTTATCCGTTTGCGAATGGCGGCAGCCAATTCATCTCCGATTATCTGCGTCACGAAACCGTTTTTCACGTACAATTTCAGCGAACTTTTCACCAGACCAATCTCCGGAACCGAACCGTCCACGACGACAATTCCCCTCATCGTGCCTTTGTCCGGAGTGACGTAGGCTTCGCCGGCAGGTAAAATCCCAAATTCGCCCGCGGACCGGGCGCAGCCGTGATTTGCGTTTCCCTTGTGCCGCGATATCTTGAACGTGATATTTGTACCGGCGCGGGTCTGGACCGCCACATTTCTGCCAATAGAAAAAATATCAGCGATTCGGCGACTCACTCTTTCGACAAATCTGTAATCTGCATTTACAGCCTGTTCCAGCACCGCCATGTCAGTTTCGTTCAGACAAATGACGCGACCTCCGTTGTGACAAGCATGGGCGATAATTTTGGAATGCACCAGCGGAGGCTCGGTCGCCAACACGATCGCATTGGCGTTGCCAATGAAGCGACGAAGCGCTGGCGAAGGATCGGAATCGGCAGATTTCGGAGTGGGAATCTTCAGCAAGTAACTTTCCACTTTCCGGTCGGCAGCTTTTTTCAGAAACAAATTTCCCACCTCGCTATTTGCTTCGTCCGCGATCACCAACAGCGACTCGCTGTTGCGGATTTTCAAACACTCGAAAATAATTTTGTTAATCGCTTTTCCCAATCGCGTCATTTTTGCCAACCTTTTCAAATAAAGAAGATGGAATTAGCCGCGTTGAAAAAAATGCGCGTTTGACACTTCGCGGCCACACTTGAATTATTGCAAAAAATTTTGAAAAAGTCAACCCTTTTGTGACAAAATTTTAAAATAATTTAAAAAAATATCAGAAAAGGGTAAAAAAAAGTCTCCGCTTCTCTCAAATTATGAGAAAAAGGGAGACCAGAAAAATTATTGATTCTTGAAGTCATTTATTCGTCGTGCGTGTGGCCATGTTCGAGCTCCTCCGCGGTTGCGTCGCGAACTCCCATAATTTCGACGTCAAAATGCAGCTTCTCGCCCGCCAGCGGATGATTCATATCGATAGTGACTTCATTGTCCGTAATGGTTTTGACCGTCACTTCCAGAGGAATTCCCTGGGGACCCTGGGCCTGCAACACTTTGCCTTCAAACAGCTCAATGTCTTCCGGAATCTGATTGCGCGGCACGACCTGAACTAAATTATCATCGCGTTCTCCGTAGCCTTCGCTGGGTTCTACTTCCACCATCTTTTTTTGTCCGGCTTTCATTCCGATGAGCGATTTTTCCAGTCCGGGAATAATCTGATCGTGACCGGCAAGAAAACTGAACGGAGCATCGCGATCAAATGAAGAATCCAACACTTCCCCAGAATCCAGCGATAGCTTGTAATGCATGGTCACCACTTTGTCGTTTGCAATTTGCATAACTTTCACCTTCTTAATTTGTGCAACAATTTATTAAAATAATTTATATTCGAAAATTAAAACCAATATTTTTTTGACTTTTTCGGGCTCCAATCAAGTGTATCAATGAGTTCACGCTAAAAACCACTCATTAAAATTTCTTCTAATTTCAATAAAATCAATTCGTGAAAATTGGTGGGATTGGCAGTGAAATCTTTTTTTTTAGCAAACTTATCAATTTGATTCTCAACGATGGAAAAGGATTTAAAATAATTTGCATCCGTTCAAAGGCCGGGCGCGAGTTGAGATGAAAATTGCCAGTCGTTTACTTTGATTTTTCCGCTTTTTCAGGAACATAATTTTTGAATTCAATAAATTTATAGCGCACCAATGAATGGATGAAAACCGAAAGCCGTTCATAAACCGGGTCAATCTTTTCAGAAAAATTCTCCTTCAACTGTTTCCCAATTTCTTCGACGGTTTTTTCGCCGTCAATTTGCTTCCAGACAAAGCTGCCGTATTCGTCCAAATTTACTTTGAAATGTGGTTTTTTCATTCGTGGAAGCACATATTTTTGCATCAATTTATTTCTGTATTTTGGTTTCAAAATAGTCACATTGCCGTCTTCGTTTTCTTGGAATTGCAGCAATCTTTTGGGAACCAAATCTAATAAATTTACAGCCATTGTATTGCTCCGCAGAAATTTTATCCCTTTTCATTTTTTAAATGTATCAATTTTTCTTAAATAAATCAATGAAAATTTTCCCAATTTGAATTTAGTTACAAAAAGCAACGCGCATTTCCAATCAAACGCCGCAATAAAAAAAGCTCTCCGCTGAAATTAATTCTAACGAAGAGCTTTATTAAAAATCATCTACTAACGAAAATATCAGTTTTCTTTTTTCCTCATCGCCTTGAGCGGATAATATATCATCACAAAGGCGAGAATGGCAAAAACAAGATAGCCTAAAATCGCGAATCCTTCCGGAGCCGTGCCTTCCGGAGTCAGATTGCCGAAAATTGCATTCAATTTAATATTGGATACCACCAAAATCGCTAATATGATACCAACGAGAGCCTCCCCGGCAACAAGACCTGAAGCGATCAACAAACCATAACTTTCCAGACGAGTCCTCAGATCTTCCCGTTTTTCTTCGGGCGCGTTGTCAATCTCCTTTGCGCCCAATTTTTCGGTCGCATATTTGATAATGCCGCCGATAAAAATCGCAAATGTGGTGGTGAACGGCAAATACATACCGACGGCGATCAGCATCGGAGACGGCGACTCGATCAGAATAAGCGCCACGGCGAAAAACATTCCCGCGATCACCAGCGGCCAAGCCATGTTGCCGCTAATAATTCCTTTGGACATCATCGCCATCAAACCGGCTTGCGGCGCAGGAAGCGCATCCGTTCCAATTCCGTTTGCCTCATGCAGCCACATGATCGGGAGAACAAGAACCAATGCAGCGGCAACCACGCCAATAGATCCGCCGATCTGCATGCGGAACGGCGTGGCGCCCAAAATATGTCCCACTTTCCAGTCTTGCATCATATCCCCGGCGACACCGGCGACAACGCACACCACAGACGCGACCGCCAACGTCGCTGCGATGCCCTCTTTTTTCCCGCCAAGCCCGGCGGCCAACATCAGCAGCGCCGCAATGAGCAAAGTGGATAATGTCAAACCGGAAATAGGATTGGAAGATGAGCCGATAATTCCCACGAGGTAACCGGCAACGGCGGCAAACATGAGACCGGCGATTGCCATAACGACCGCCGCCAAAATAGCTGAACCCCAAGCACCGGCAAACCATTTGTACAAAATAACCATACAAACCACCAGCACCAAAATTGCAATGAGAACCAGGCCGAAGGGCGCATCTTTGTCGATGCGAGAGGTTTTACTGGATTCGCCTTTTTTCGCAGCGGCGATGTCTGCCAGTCCTTTGCCCAAGCCGGCGAGCAAACTGTTTCTCATTTTGAACAGCGTGTAAAACGCGCCCACCAACATGCCGCCGACGGCTATCGGTTTTACCGTGGCGTTGTACGCCGCTTTGGCGGTAGTCATCCAGCCAAAACCGCTCGCGACGGCGCTAAGATCGTTGCTCATCAGAAAAAGCACAACAGGCATGAGGAATAGCCAGCCGAAAACGCCGCCGGAGAAGGTAATCGCCGCCAGACGAAATCCGATAATGTAGCCCACACCCAAAAAAGCCGGCGAGCTGCTCGGACTCTGCAAAAACATTCTGCCATCGTGGCTGTATTCGCTGCCAGGAATGGGTTTGCCAGTGGAACTATTCAGCAGCGCGATTTTTGAAACGCCAAAGGAGATAATCCCTTTTACGTGATCTTTGATGAAGGTTAAGCCATTGGCATTTTTAAAAAATTCAATTGCTCCGGCCAGCAGCATGGGTAGAAAAACATACCCGGCGCCGGAGCTGCCGCCTTGTCCGATTTTCACGATTTCGGCGCAGGCTTTGCTTTCCGGATATGGCAAAGTCGCGTCTTCGATTAACGTGCGGCGCAAAATAATGACAAACAAAACGCCGAGCACGCCGCCAACCAGCATGAGCAGAGTGGATTGCAAATAGTGAAATTCATCCCATACGCCGGCAATGATGAACGCCGGGATGGTAAAAATTGCGCCGGCCGCCAGTGCCTCGCCTACGGCGCCGGTGGTTCGCGCCATGTTTTCTTCCAAAATCGTGCCCTTGAATGGTCGCAGCACCGCCATTGCAATTACTGCCGCCGGGAACGTCGCCGCAACAGTCATTCCTGCCTTCAAACCAAGATAGGCGTTCGCAGATCCTAAAATGATAGCCATGACAATACCAAGCAGAATTGCCCTTAAAGTCAATTCTTTCATGTCCGTTTCCGCAGGCACATACGGTTTATAGGATTGCATCGTCCTTCCCGTGGCTTTTACATCCGCCATTTCCTTCCTCCTGGGATTAGTTTGTGTTTTTGTGATTTATTCCTGAATTAACTGCATTGAATTCAATTTTAATAAAATCCTCAAACCCGGAAAATTGTTGCAAAAATTTTGCAAAATCAAACTTAAACATAAAAATTCAATAGCAAAAAGTCAAGCAAAAAATAATTCTTTGTCAATTTAGCCGGCTCTCTCTTGATTTTGTGAATAAAAGTTCGTATATTCCTTTTAAAATTTTTCAGGAAAAAAATGGCAATTTTGTCCGATATTACGTTGGGTCAATACTATCCGGCGAGGTCAATTGTTCACCGGTTAGATCCGCGCACAAAAATTTTAGCGACCATTGTGATAATGCTTGCCACCGTCGCGGCGCAACAATTGTGGGAGTCCGGCGTTAATCTGATCGCGCTTATTGCGCTGATTCGATTAGCGCGGTTGCCGCTGGGACTTGTTTTTCGAAATTTGCGACCGTTCGTCTGGCTTTTTTTGCTCACGCTGGGATTCCACTGTTTTCTTACGGGAGAAGGCACTGTGATCGCCAGGATGCCTCTGTTGGGCTGGGAAATCACGCAGAAAGGTCTGAACTCGGGAATCATCTACTCGGTCCGTCTGGCGGAATTTGTGCTTTTCGCTGCATTGCTCACGCTGACAACTTCTCCCATTGAAATGACCGACGCTCTGGATCGGCTACTGGCTCCGCTAAAAAAAATTGGTTTGCCGACTCACGAATTTGTGCTCATGATGACGCTGGCGCTGCGATTCATTCCGATTCTCTTGGAAGAAGCCGATCGCATCCAAAAAGCTCAGATGTCGCGCGGCGCCACATTCGAGGGGAATTTGATTCAACGGATAAAAAGCGTCATTCCGCTGCTGATTCCGTTGTTCATTTCTGTTTTTCGGCGCGCCGACGATCTGGCTTTGGCCATGGACGCGCGCTGTTATGTCGGCGGGAAAAATCGCAGCAGTTACAAAATTTTGAAAATGACGCGACGAGATTTGATCGCAGCGCTGTTGACCGTCTCGTACATGATTTTTTTCTTCGTCAATTGATCCTATTTTGAGGTATTGTACTGTTGAGAAATATTAAAATCACTCTGGAATACGACGGTACCGACTTTTGCGGCTGGCAAATTCAACCAAACGTGCGAACCGTGCAGGAAGAACTACAAAAAGCGCTGCGACAGATTTTTCGAGAGAATATTCCCGTCACAGGCGCAGGCAGAACAGACAGCGGCGTTCATGCGCGCGCTCAGGTCGCCAATTTTCATCTCGAATCCCTCATGCCTGAAAAAAAAATCATGGCGGCGCTCAACGGGAACCTCGCCAAAGATGTCCGCGTGCTCGAAGCAGCGGAAGCAGCTCCGTCTTTTCACGCCCGTTTTGCCGCAAAAAAACGAATTTACCGCTATTACATCACGCAGAAAGAGCGAGCAATCAACCGTCATTACATTTGGTGCTACAAAAGCCCGCTCAGAATCGAAGCCATGCGCCAGGCATCTCACTATTTAATAGGAAAAATTGATTTTAAATCATTCTGCGCCGAAAACGCGGATTTACCGCACTATTTTTGCACCGTGGAAGAAAGCCGCTGGGACGAAGACGGCGATTTGTTGATTTTCACCATTGCCGCCAATCGTTTCATCCACAGCATGGTTCGCATAATCGTGGGTACGATGATCGACGTCGGCCGCGGATACACTCCAGCGGAAGCGATTCCGGAAATTCTCGCCGCCAGAGATCGCAAACAAGCAGGCCCGACCGCACCGGCGAAAGGGTTGATTTTGGAAAAAATTATCTATTGACTGAATATGTAAAAAAATTTTTCTGCTGCCAAATAGAAAAATTCCAAACCCGGCGTGTTTTGGTCATTGAGAGTTAACGTTTTGAATCAAGTTTTTTCTTAAATATCTCGTTGTTAACGCGACTCAAAATGATGAAACGAGAGAAAGATTATGTTGATGAATATTGTTTACATGTGTCCAGTGCCGTCAGGCACGACATATTTTTAGCTTAAAGGCGCCCTGTCAGCGACGCAATATTAATTTCTCATAAAAATATTTTACTACAATGTCAAAATTTCTTAAAATGGGCTACTCAGTAATAACTTTCTGTAATATGACTAATTGGTATTAGGATTCCCACACAAATAAGCAAATAAAAAATAGTTTAAAGATAATCGACTTAAACAACAACCTAAAGGAGAAACAGGAATGAAATTCTTTATCGATACCGCAAATCTGAAAGAGATTCGCGAAGCGAACAAATTGGGTATTCTCGACGGAGTCACGACGAATCCGAGTCTGGTTTCCAAGGTCGAGGGAAAATTCGAAGACGTCATTCGCGCGATTTGCGAAGAAGTTGACGGACCTGTGAGCGCGGAAGTCGTCAGCTTGGACGCCGAAGGCATGGTTGCAGAGGGTAGAAAACTGGCAAAGATTCACAAAAACATTGTCGTAAAAATTCCCATAACCACCGAGGGTCTAAAAGCGATCCGCCAACTGGAATCCGAGGGTATTCACGTGAACACGACGCTGATATTTCATGCGGTACAGGCATTGTTGGCGGCAAAAGCCGGCGCCAGTTATGTCAGCCCTTTTGTGGGCCGGCTGGATGATATCAACACACCAGGCATGCAATTAGTACAGGACATCGTCACTATTTTTCGCAATTATGATTTGGACACAGAAGTCATCGTCGCTTCCGTTCGCAGTCCAATGCATGTTTTGGACGCGGCGCTCATGGGCGCGCACATTGCAACGATTCCGTTCAAAGTCATTGCTCAACTGACAAAACATCCGCTCACTGACGCGGGAATTGAAAAATTTCTCGCCGATTGGGAAAAAGTGAAAAACAGGTAGTCTTTTTCGGCACAAAATAAATTCTGAGGGGCTTCTCAAAACGAATTTGTCTTTAAAAAATCTAATGAGAAGTCCGTCTTCTTCCCGATGCAAATTTTCGTTTCGCTGAATTTTCAGGCGCTTTTTTTGCCTGATTCACGATTGGAACATTGTGCGGATAACTTTTGTATAAACTTTGAATTAAATAAATCGTAAATCAAAATTGAACGTTGGAGTGAGTTGTTTGCAGACAGCTTGCTTTTTTTCAGTTATTTTTTGAAATACAGATCGTTTGGCGAAAAGTTTCTCACTCCACTGTGAACAGGGCGGATGAACAATGAAAAAAATTTTTTTGAGCGCGCTACTTTTTCTCGCGGGAACGCTTGCCGGCATCTGGCTGCAAAAATCATTTTTCGCGCCAAAATCAGCACCGATATTTGTGGAAAGCGTCGCTAAAACAGAGCAGCAAAGCGCTGTCGGAGACGGCTCCGTTCAACTGGTTAGCGACCAAACAATTCAGCCATCGCGCGAGACCGCCATCACTCAGTCTGTCAGAAAAATCAGCCCGGCCGTTGTCGGCATCAACGTGCTGCAAAAATCATATCGCTCCCCGGGCATGATGATGGATGACCCGTTTTTCCGCTACTTTTTTGGCGAGCGCCAGGAATTAGTCAAATCTCTCGGCTCCGGTTTCATTATTTCGCCGGACGGTTACATTGTGACAAATGAGCACGTTGTCCACCAGGCGGTAAAAATAATGGTCACGCTCCCCGACGGCGAACATTTCGACGCGAAATTAATGGCTTCAGATTACGTTTCCGATATTGCTCTGCTCAAAATTGAGAGCGACAAATCCTTCCCGTTTGCGGTTCTGGGAAATTCCAATGATTTGATTATCGGAGAATGGGCCATTGCCATCGGCAATCCGTTTGGCCTTTTTGACATGGGACAACCTTCCGTGTCGCAAGGCATCATCAGCGCCACTGACAGAGATTTCGGCAAACAAAGCGACAACCGGATTTACAAAGATATGATCCAAACCGACGCCGCCATCAATGCCGGCAATAGCGGGGGGCCGTTAGTGAATAGCCTCGGCGAAGTGATCGGAATGAACACGTTCATCTTTTCCGGCAGCGAAAGTCGCGGCACTTCCATCGGGCTGGGTTTCGCCATCCCGATCAATCGTATCAAAAAAATTGTCGCCGCATTGCGGAAATACGGCTCTGTGGACCGTTCTTTTTGGACCGGAATTTCTGTTATCAATCTGCGGCCTTATCTGGCGCGCTATTTGGGGATTCCCATTGACAAGGGTGTCATCGTTGCCAGCGTGCAAAAAAACAGCCCGGCGTCGCGCGCAAATATCGAAGTCGGCGATATCATTTTGAAAATTAATGATTACACAGTGGAGTCATCGGATCAAATCGACACCATCTTTGAGGATCTGGACGCGAAAGCAGGGGACATCATTACCCTGACCATTTATCACAATAAAAAAGTGATTACCATACCATTTAAATTGGAAAAATACCCGCGTCGCAATTAGCCGATGCTACAATATTGCAAGTTAAGTTTTCATTTTTTTTGCAAAAATTTTTATTACTGCGCTGGAGTGAAACTAATTTTTGACGGAGGAAAGCGTTGATTCGGCGATACACGCTGCCACAAATGGGCGCGATCTGGACAGACGAAAACAAATTTCAAACCTGGTTAAAAGTCGAAATTACGGTCGCTTCGGCGCAAGCGGAATTGGGAATGATCCCCAAAGAGTCGGCGGAACAGATTCGCGATCGAGCGAAATTTGACATCGACCGAATTTTGGAAATAGAACAGAAAGTCAAACACGACGTGATTGCCTTTCTGACCAATGTCGGCGAATACGTTGGCGAAGCGTCCCGTTTCATCCATCTGGGAATGACTTCTTCGGATTTGCTGGATACGGCAAACGCGCTGCTGATGAAGCAAGCGGGAAAAATTTTAATCGCGGACAGCGAACGCCTCCGCGACGCGCTCAAAAAAAGAGCGCTGGAGCACAAACACACCATTTGCGTCGGCAGGTCTCACGGCGTGCACGCAGAACCGACGACCTTCGGGCTGAAAATGGCGCTCTGGTACGATGAAATGGGACGGAATCTCCGCCGGCTAAAAAATGGCGTGGAAAATGTTTCTTACGGAAAAATTTCCGGCGCCGTCGGTACCTTTGCCCATCTGGATCCGATCGTGGAAAAAATGGTTTGCAAGCGGCTGGGGCTCAAGCCAGCGCCGGTCTCTACGCAGATCATTCAACGGGATCGTTACGCCGAGTTTTTGACAGCCATTGCATTGACCGGCGCCACGATTGAAAAAATCGCCACGGAAATCCGGAATTTGCAGCGGACGGAAATTTTAGAAGCCGAAGAATATTTTTCAAAGGGGCAAAAAGGTTCGTCTGCCATGCCGCACAAAAGAAATCCGGTGACCTGCGAGCAAATGTCTGGTTTGGCAAGACTGTTGCGCGCGAACGCGCTGGCGAGCATGGAAAATATCGCATTATGGCACGAAAGAGATATTTCGCACTCATCTGTGGAACGTGTCATTCTGCCCGACAGTACAATTTTGCTGAATTACATGTTGCACAAAATGACCGATCTGATTCAAAATCTGCTCGTTTATCCGGAAAATATGATGAAAAATCTGAACAAAACAAACGGGCTGATTTTTTCGCAATCTTTGCTGCTAGCGCTGGTTCGCAAAGGATTGCTTCGCGAAAAGGCGTATCAATTGGTGCAAAAATGTGCCCTGGAGTGCTGGCAAACCGGGAAATCATTCAAGAAATCATTGATGAATGAACCGGAAATCACCCAAGCGCTCAAGCCGGAAGAAATCGAGAATATTTTTGATTATCAATATCATCTCCGCAATGTCGATAAAATTTTTGAGAAAGCTGGCATTGAATAATCTGAATTGAGAATAAAAAACGGGGTGAGAACATTGAAGAAGAAAAAGAACATTTTCGAAAACAGCGCCAAAAAAATTTATACCACCGATGAAGAGGGAAAGCTTATAGTCAAATATAGTGATGAAGTTCCCATTAAAAGCCCCAACAAGACGGTCGTTGTCAGGGGAAAAGGCATTATTAATAATCAGATCGCGTCATTTTTGTATAAATATTTGTCATCTTTTCATATTTCGACACATTTTTTGAACGAGCTTTCCGAGCGGGAAATGGTGATCCAGCAATTAGATGTCATCCCGGTAGAAATTGTCGTTCATAATTTTATCGGCAAAGAATTGGCAGACCGTTTCGGATTAGAAGAGGCGACAACGTTGAACAGCCCCATCCATGAGTATTTTCTTAAAGACGCCCGGCAAAACAATCCGATGGTCAATCAGACTCATTTGCAAGCATTCGGCCTGATTCAGGCAGAGGATTTCAAAATGCTCGAAAGACTCGCATCAAAAATCAACGCGATTCTACGGTCATTTTTTCTCCGCCGACAAGCCCAATTGGTCAGTTTTAGGCTTGAATTTGGCAAAATAGAAAACAAAATTATTCTGGGTGGCGATCTCTCGCCGGATACGATTGTTCTCGCGGATTTGTCTGAAGGGGAAGCGAATATTGAAAGATTTCGTATCACGGCAAATTCGGCGGCTGATGTTTACAATGCGTTCAAAGAGCGAATTTTGCAGGGATAACCTTTAAAATGGTCGAACTTTTCAAAAAAATTAGAAAAGAAAACAATATGATGAACGCCCATTTTATGCACATCCCATGTTCCTAATATTGTTCATTAATAATACCAATGACCAGTTAAATTTTACGATCAACTATTTTTATTGAAATTAGGTCGTAGGGGACGCATATATGCGTCCTCTACATTGTTTTTAACGTAATATTTACAAAAATATTTTCTAACTGGTCATTCATATTAATAATAAAATTGAAATTGTTAAAATTTAAGAACATCAAACTCTGAGGTATTTGTGGCAAAGGAAGGTTACGGATTTTTAGTGGGGGTCTTTTTGTTTTTTGTCATCATGCTATCCGGCGCAATGGTCTCGCACAACATCCTATTAGAGATTTTGGCGTTGGTGAGTTTTATTTTTTTGCTTTTTTCTTTCTATTTTTTTCGCGATCCGAATCGCCAGGCGCCAGACGTCCGAAACACCATTATTTCTCCGGCTGACGGCAAGATCATTGTGATAGACGAGGTCAACGAAGCTGAGTATTTCAAGCAACGAGTTAAAAAAGTGAGTATCTTCATGTCGGTTTTAGACGTTCACGTGAACCGCATTCCCATCAGCGGAAAAGTGACATATTTTGATTACAAACACGGTGCTTTTTTGCCGGCCTATCAAGAGGATGCGTCGTTGCAAAACGAACACACATCCATCGCTATCGAGAATGATGAAACAAAAATCATGTTTCGCCAGATCGCCGGCATTCTGGCAAGGCGGATTGTGTGCCACATTCGGGAAGGAAATAGCGTGACGCGCGGCGAGCGATTCGGCATGATAAAATTTGGCTCTCGGGTGGATATTTTTATGCCGCTGAATGTGGAAATCAAAGTGAAAGCAAACGACAAAGTACGAGCCGGTGAAACGATCATAGGAATTTATTGACATGAAAAGATCAAGACAGGTGATCCCGAATTTATTCACCACCATGAACATATTTTTTGGCTTTCTCGCTATCATCAACGCCAGCGAAAACAATTTTGTCACTGCCAGTTGGTTCATTGTCATCGCGGCGATTTTTGATCTATTTGACGGCCAGGTCGCGCGGCTCACAAAAACCGCCAGCGCTTTCGGCGTGGAATTTGATTCTCTGGCGGATGTCATCTCTTTTGGCTTGGCGCCGGCGTTCCTCATCCAACGCGCCTATCTGAACTCTTTCGGACTTTTGGGCACAGTGATCAGTTTCCTGCCGTTAGTGTGCGGAGGCATCCGACTGGCGAGATTTAATATTCATTTTGGCGGAAAAGAGAAAACCGAGTTTGTGGGTCTGCCCATTCCGTTTGCCGCGGTAAGCATTGTTTCATTCATTATTTTCAATTATTATTTTTGGAACGAAATTTATCTTGAGCGCGTTGTAATTCCTCAAATCGTGCTTATAAGCATTCTGATGCTGAGCAAGGTGGGCTACTATGTGCTCCCAAAATTTTCATTTCGTCAGGGCAGGAAACATTCCGTGACGTTAATTCTCATGATTGTTTCAATCGTGATCGTTTCTTTGTTCCCTCAGGCGACTTTTTATCCGTTCGTCATGGTGTATATTCTCTGGGGAATCGTTCGATTCTTTTTCAAAATTTTTCGCTCGAGCGATTCTGACAAAACAATTGAAGCTTTCTAAAAATTTATTTGATTTTTGTCTTTAAATTATCTATATTAAAATAGTAGTCATAAATTTTCTGCCATTAATGAGCGCAGTCATTTCAGAATGAGACAAAAAAATATAGGCATTGTTTTCACGATTCTCTTTTTCGGCGCAATCCTCGGATCCGTGTTGGGACAATTAGTGGCATTCTTGCTGCCGGACGGTGTGGTGAAAGAGTTTTTTCTCAAATCTATTACCGCAGGATTTGCTCCGGCGACATTAAATTTAGGCGTCATAAAAATGACGCTGGGATTTTCGTTTGTTGTAAATATCATCGGACTTTTAGGACTGGGGATTGCCGCGTATTTTCTCAAATGGTATTATGGCCATCGGCTGTAATGCGCGACTCTCATCATTCAAATTTTTCGCGCTTTTTGCGCGATGAGGAGGCGAGGCATTATGTTTGGTTCAATTGGACCGAGCGAAATAATTTTTATGATGTTCATCGTTTTATTGTTGTTTGGTCCCAAAAAACTGCCTGAATTGGCGCGAGGCCTGGGCAAGGGTTATCGACAATTCAAAAAAGCCCTCGACGACGTCAAGGATGAAATCGACTTGAACGACATTGATCGCGATTTACGCGGCTAAAAAAATTGTAACTAACTTTCTGTAAAATTTATTTTTTGTGGAGGATAAAATGGGCATTCCTAGCGGACCTGAGCTGTTGCTTGTTATTTTTGTGCTGGTTTTGCTTTTCGGCGCAAAAAAAATTCCCGAATTAGCCAGCGGATTGGGTAAAGGGATTCGCGAATTTAAAAAAGCAACACGCGAAGCGGTAGAAGACGAAGAACCAAAAAAAATCGAGGAAGGTGAAAAAAAAGAGGCGAATTAAACTTCAATGGATGTAACGCGCCTTGATTTTTCTCAAATTCACCCTTTGCTGTTAAATGGTTCTGTCTCCTGCTCGCGGATTGTGAGAGATTATCTGAAAAATGTCAATGAAGGCTTCCCGCTTAACGCCTTTATTTCCATTTTGGCGGAAGACGCACAAATTCGCGCACAGAAAATTGACGCCAAAATTCGGCAAAAACGCGCCGGCAAACTGGCCGGATTAGTGGTTGCCGTTAAAGATAATATTTTGGTCAAAGGGATAAAAACGACCTGCAGTTCCAAGATGCTCGCCGATTTTGTCGCCCCATACAACGCCACCGTAATCGACTGCTTGCTGAAAGAAGACGCCATTCTCATTGGTAAAACCAACATGGACGAGTTTGCCATGGGGTCTTCCAACGAAAACAGTTTCTTCGGCGCCGTAAAAAATCCGATAGATCACACAAAAGTTCCCGGCGGATCTTCCGGAGGCTCAGCCGCTGCTGTCGCATCGCGGCAGGCAATGGCGGCGCTGGGATCGGATACCGGCGGCTCTATTCGCCAGCCGGCTGCTTTTTGCGGATTAGTAGGTTTGAAACCGACTTATGGCAGCGTTTCACGTTACGGTTTGATTGCCTATGCTTCTTCTTTTGACCAAATAGGCCCCATCGCGCGTTCGGTTGAGGATTGCGCAAAAATTTTCTCCGTCATTGCCGGCCACGATTCCCGCGATTCGACAAGCTCGACTCACCGTTATCCGGCGCAATTTTTCAGCGACATCGCCCCGGTTTCTTCTTTGAAAATTGGCGTTCCGAAACAGTTTTTCAGCAACGACATCGAACCGGACGTCAAACGGAATATTGAAAGCAGCGTTGAAAAGTTACGGCAAAAAGGCGCGCAAATTATTTCCGTTTCGCTGCCCCATGCGGATTATTCAGTTCCTGCTTATTACATCATTGCCACGGCTGAGGCCTCGTCCAATCTGGCGCGCTTTGACGGCGTTGGCTACGGTTTTCGTTCTGACGAAGCGAAAGACATTGGCAATTTTTACGCCAAAAACCGCTCGCAGGGATTCGGAGAAGAGGTTAAAAGACGCATTCTGTTGGGCACATTTGTGCTTTCCCGCGGCTATTACGAGCGTTACTATCGAAAAGCCCAGACAATCAGGTCGCTCATCCGCCGAGATTTTTCCGCCGCTTTTCAAAAATGCGACTTTTTGATCACGCCGACTTCGCCGACCACAGCTTTTCCCATCGCCGCGCGTAGCTACGATCCGCTCGCCATGTATTTGTCCGATGTTTTTACGGTGGCGGCAAATCTGACCGGATTGCCAGCGCTGAGCATCCCTTGCGGTCAGGACAGAGACGGCTTGCCCGTGGGGTTGCAATTAATGGCGCCGCGCTTTGCCGAGCCTTTTTTATTTTCGGTAGCCAAAGCTGTCGAGAAATTCTGTCCGTCGGGAGAGATTGAAAATGGCTGAACGCGAGAAAAAATACCGCGTGACTATCGGTCTGGAAGCGCACGCGCAATTGAACACAAAAAGCAAATTGTTTTGCTCTTGCCCGACAAAATTCGGCGCTCCGCCGAACACACAAACCTGCCCCGTCTGCCTCGGTTTGCCCGGTGCGTTGCCTGTGTTGAACAAAAAAGCCGTGGAGTCGGCTATCAAGTTGGGTCTGGCGATGAAATGCCGCATTGCAAAAGAATCGATTTTTGCCCGAAAAAATTATTTTTACCCTGACTTGCCCAAAGGCTACCAGATCACCCAATTTGATCGACCTATTTGCGAGTCCGGATTTCTGGAAATAAAATCCAATGGCAAAAAGAAAAAAATTTCCATTGGACGCATCCATCTCGAAGAAGATGCCGGGAAATCAATTCACAACGAGCCATTTGTACCGTCGGAGGCCACGCTGATCGATCTGAATCGCTGCGGAATCCCACTGCTGGAAATTGTGACTGAACCGGAGCTGCGGAGTCCCGACGAAGCTGTTGATTTTGTTCAGCGTTTACAGCAGATGCTGCGTTTTTTGCAAATCAGCAACGCCAATTTGGAACAGGGCAGTCTGCGCTGCGATGCGAATATCTCAGTAAACACAGCCAACGCGAGAGAACTGTCCGCGAAAACGGAAATTAAAAATCTCAATTCTCTCAAAGCTCTGGCGCGGGCGCTTGTCCACGAAATCGAACGGCAAAAAAAGTTGATTTTTTCGGGCAAAGTTCTGAATTCCGCCACTGTTCTCTGGGATGATAAAAATCAAACGACGCGGACAATGCGCTCCAAGGAAACCGCGCACGATTATCGCTATTTTTCGGAACCGGATTTGCTTCCGCTGAAAATTAGCGCTGATTTAATAAAAAAAATCGAATCGCAAATGCCAGAATTGCCGAGTGCGAAAATCGCTCGCTTCCTGCAAGAATATCAATTAACAGAAGCCGATGCAGAGATTCTCACGCTGACGCCGCCGCGCGCCGATCTGTTTGAGTGGATCACAAAACAAATCGGCGACGCCAGCCTCGCGAGCAAATGGATGATTCAGGAATTTCTCCGTTACGAAAATAATTTATTTAGTCAAAAAAAGAGGACGTGGGAAATTGACATTGCAGAATTGCTGACACTCGTCAAAAATCAAAAACTGAGTTGGCGCGCAGCGAAAGAAATTTTTTCTGAAATGGTCGTTGCAAAAAAATCTCCGCACGAAATCATGAAACAAAAACAGCTTTTTCAATTGTCGGACGAAGCGAAACTGGAGGAAATAATCCGCCGGATCATTGACGAAAATCAGGAAGCGCTGGCGCAGTATCGCGCCGGAAAGAAGCCGCTTTTTCATTATTTTGTCGGTCAAATTATGCAAAAAACGGGAGGCCGGGCTGATCCCAAAATGGCTAACAAAATTTTGCGCGCAATTTTGGATTCAATGTAATTTGATTTCTTTGGAAAAATATCTTGACTTTTATTTCTTTTTCGGTTAAATTTAACTTCATTATTTTGACCAGTTTTTAAAACAAGCAATTGGCAAGGATGAAAAATCAGGACAGTAAAACCATTCGCGAGAATTTTGCTCAGCAAGAGCGCTGTTCAATGCGGTCAATCAGGAAATAATTGGAGAGATAAATGAGACCAAAAGAAATAAAGAAACTCATCGAGCTTGTCGAGGAAAGTAGTATCTCTGAATTAGAAGTCAGCCGATTCGGAAGAAAGGTGCGAATCAGTAAAAATTCCTCAACCACTGTCGTGGCGGCTTCTCCGGCAGCGATTGCTCCTTCGCCGGCTGCGGCGCCAGCGGAAGCTCAGCAGTCGCCGGATCGACCCGAGCAAAAAGCGCCGCAAAAAGAAATGCTGGCTGAAAATATCTTTGAGGTCAAATCTCCAATGGTGGGGACTTTCTATCGCGCTCCGGCTCCGGATGCGGATCCGTACGTGGAAGTCGGAGATACCGTGGCGAGCAATCAAGTGCTCTGCATCATCGAAGCGATGAAGCTCATGAATGAAATTGAGTGTGAAGTTCGCGGCAAAGTAGTCGAGATTCTGGCTGAAAACGGGAAACCTGTCGAATACGATCAGGCGTTATTTCGAATAGAAAAAATTTAGTCTCTATCGCAAAACCGGAGAAACAGCGCTTTGTTTAAAAAAATATTAATTGCCAACCGAGGCGAAATCGCTCTGCGAATTATTCGCGCGTGCAAAGAATTGGGGATTGCGACTGTCGCCGTCTATTCTGATGCGGACGAAAATTCGCTTCACGTGCGTTTTGCCGACGAAGTTGTGAAAATAGGTCCTGGCCCCAGCAATGAAAGCTATCTGAATATTCCCAGAATTATCAGCGCCGCGGAAATCACCAACGCCGAGGCGATTCATCCGGGCTATGGTTTCCTTGCTGAAAACGCTCAGTTTGCCGATATCTGCGAAAGTTGTAATATTAAGTTCATTGGCCCGTCTTCTGACATGATCGCCAACATGGGTGACAAAGCTTTTGCCAAAGCAAAAATGAAAGAGGCCGGCGTGCCAACCATCCCCGGCAGCGAAGGCCTATTGCAAGATCTTGTCACGGCGGAAAAAGCAGCGGAAAAAATCGGCTACCCCGTCATTTTGAAAGCGACGGCGGGCGGTGGCGGCCGCGGTATGCGTATCGTTCGCGAAAAAAAAGAACTGGAGCGCGCTTTTGTCACCGCCAGCAACGAAGCAGACGCCGCTTTCGGCAACGCCGGTCTGTACCTGGAAAAATTTTTTGAAAATCCGCGCCACATCGAAGTACAAATTATCGGCGATCACTACGGAACAGTCGTGGCGCTCGGCGAGCGGGAATGTTCCATTCAGCGCAAACATCAGAAATTAATTGAAGAATCGCCGTCTCCGGCTGTGAATGAAAAACTGCGTGCGAAATTGCAAGATGCGGCTGTGCGCGGCGCCGAGAGCGTCAACTACGAAAGCGCCGGCACTGTTGAATTTCTACTCGACGCGGATGGTCGCTTTTTTTTCATGGAGATGAACACGCGAATTCAAGTGGAACATCCGGTCACGGAAATGGTTTTAGGCATGGATTTACTGAAGCGTCAAATCATGCTTGCCGCCGGCGAAAAAATCGAAAATGTGATTAAAGATTTTAAGTTGCGCGGCCACGCCATCGAGTGTCGGATTAACGCGGAAGACCCGGACAAAGATTTTCGCCCCAGTCCGGGAAAGATCACATCGTTTCACATTCCCGGCGGGCCGGGCGTTCGGGTGGACACTCATGCGTACGCGCAATACGTCATTCCGCCATATTACGATTCGCTGATCGCCAAAGTGATTACCAACGGGAAAGATCGCTCTGAAGCAATCGGGCGCATGAAACGCGCTTTGGAAGAATTCATCATCGAAGGCGTCGCTACTACGATTCCCTTTCACAAAAAGGTACTCGAAAATGAACACTTTCTCAAAGGCGATTTTGACACAAAATTTATCGAAACTCACTTCTTAAAAAATAACCAAAAATAAGGAGATAAGAATGGAAGTTCCGAACGACTTATTGTACACCGAAGAGCACGAATGGGTTTTCGTCGAAGATGACGTGGCGACAATTGGCATCACCGACTACGCTCAGAGCGAGCTGGGCGATATTGTTTTTGTAGAACTGCCTGAAGTGAATGATGAATTGAAACAGATGGAACCATTTGGCACTATTGAAGCGGTTAAGGCTGTATCCGATCTATTTTCTCCCGTTTCCGGCGTTGTCGTCGAAATTAACTCAGCGCTCGAAGATCAACCGGAACTCATTAACAACAGTCCTTACGATGAAGGCTGGATGATTAAAATCAAACTGTCCGAGGCGTCGGAACTGGATAATCTGATGAAAGCGGATGCGTACCAAAAACACATCGGCTAAATTGAACGAAATCCCCTGTTTGATATTTTTTTGTTTTCCGCCTTTCGAGCGTTCCGCACTTTGCGATTCGGCGGAGCATGTTTGCTTTAGCTGTGCCGCACGAGGCGCTTAATGACAGGATCTCATGTGTAGCTTTTTTAAACTTTGCGTCCGCGATTTGACTTTGTTGATGGTAGTTGTAAAATTTTAATGACTTTTTTTAATACTCTTAGCCAAATTATGAATATCAATACTAATTATGTTATTTATTCAATAAACATCCCCCTGAATCCCCTACGCCAGGAGCGCATCTTCGACTTCAAAGAGGGACTTTTCTGGTTTCCGCCCTTTGAAAGGGACAAGGGAGAAGGATGTTCAGATTCAACTTGATAAGTGAGTTAAAAAATGCACAAAGTATTTCCCGGGCGTTGCAGCGAGCCAGACCGCTGAATTCGAATTTAGATTGAAGAAAATTAAAAACTGAAATGCTTTAGGGAGCTAAAAAATGCCCTTTATTCCGAATACCGACGTGGACCGCAAGAAAATGTTGGAACGCATCGGTGTGAAAAATTTTGATGAACTGATCAAAAATATTCCTGACAATCTGCGCTTCAAAGGCGAGCTTGACCTGCCGGATCCGCTTTCCGAATTGGAACTCGTCAAAGCGATGCGGCAAAAAGCGCAATCCAACCGAGCCGCCACTGATGCCATCAGCTTTCTCGGCGGCGGCGCGTACGATCATTTTATCCCTTCCGTCGTCGGGCATATTCTTTCCCGATCGGAATTTTACACCGCCTACACGCCTTATCAGGCGGAAGTCAGTCAGGGGACTTTGCAGGCGATTTATGAGTTTCAATCCATGATTGCTGAATTAATGGGAATGGAAGTCGCTAACGCCTCGATGTACGACGGGGGATCCGCATTAGCAGAAGCGGCGTTGATGGCAATAGCTGAAAAACGAAAGAAAAAAATTCTCGTCTCGCGCGGCATTCATCCCTATTATCGGCAAATCATTCGCACTTATTGTCACGGCCAAAAAATTGACATTCAGACGGTCGAATTGCAGGACGGAACGACGTCGTTGAGCGATTTGCGCGCGAAGCTGGACCCGGGAACAGCGGCCGTTCTCGTTGAACATCCGAATTTTTTGGGATTTCTCGAAGATGTCGATGAAATAAGCCGTTTGGCGCACGAAAACCAGTCCCTTTTCATCACTTCCAACGATCCGATTTCGTTGGGGCTACTGGAACCTCCTGGCGCGTACGATACGGATATTGCAACAGGTGAAGGGCAGAGTTTGGGAAATAGCCTGAATTTCGGAGGCCCTTATCTCGGCTTGTTTGCGTCCAAACAAAAATTCATCCGCAAGATGCCCGGTAGAATCGCCGGCGCCACGACCGACCAGCAGGGCAGGCGCGGTTTTGTGTTGACCTTTCAGGCGCGGGAACAGCACATCCGCCGGGATAAAGCTACATCCAATATTTGCAGCAACGAGGCGCTCAATGCTCTCGCGGCGACTGTTTATCTGGCTCTCATGGGCAAGCAGGGCATTCGAGAAGTGGCGGAGTTGTGCCTGCAAAATAGTCACTATCTCGCCGAGCAAATCGAGGAATTGCCAGGTTACGAACTGGCTTTTTCAGCGCCATTTTTCAAAGAATTTGTTGTGAGAACTCCGGCGCCCCCGACAGCAATTATCGATAAACTGGCGGACAAAAATGTATTCGCCGGAATTGATCTATCGCGGTTTGACTATGGTCTAAAAAACGGCCTTTTGCTCGCCGTCACTGAGAAACGCACGCGAGAAGAAATGGACTTACTCGTAAAATTGTTGTCGGATTTTTCTTGATTGTCTCCTTTTTCCCAAAAACCGCAAATCAATTTCCGTTGCAGTTTCCAGCTTCAAAAAGGGTTGATCTTTGTTGCGGAAAAAGGAACTTTTAATTTTAAGATAAGTTTTATTATTGTACTTTTCAAATGAGGCATTTCTATTAACTTTATTAAAAAATAATATGTTAAATTGAATGAGAACGGAGGCAGGATAGAGAGAATTTGATACGGAATCAGAGATTGAATTGAATTTTGATAAGATTAATGGAAATGAATTTCTACGAAACGATCTACATCAGGGCTAAATTGGTAAGAATTTTAATGGCAGCGAAATTCCGAATGCTGGAGGTATGCCTTGCTCTTTGGAGGGGAGACCTTTCTCATTCGGATTTTTTTTAAAAGATATTTTTGAAGCAGGCAATAATATTCATTTTTTATTCGCAAGAGGAGTTTAACATGAAACGCTCAATCGTCATCATTTCTTTGCTATTGCTAATCGTCATTGGCGCACAACAAGCGTTTGCAGTGAGCGAAGCTGCGGTTTTGTTTTTAATGATTGCGCCGGGATCGCGCGCAGCGGGCATGGGAAATGCGTTTGTCGCCATCGCCGATGACCCGTATGCAACTTTCTACAATCCTGCGGGACTCGCTTATGTTTACGGCCGAAAAGCCACTATCATGCACGTAAATTGGCTGCCGGGACTTGTCTCCGATATGTTTTATGATTACCTGGCATTTACCATGAGCATCGAAGGTCTGGGAACGATCGGCGTGAATGTCGCTTACATCAACATGGGCGAAAATCAAGGGATGGATGAATTTGGCAATCCAACTGAGAAATTTTTCAGCAGCGAATACGCCATCGCAGCGACTTACGGGACAACCGTCACAGACGATCTGGCCGTTGGCGTGGGTTTACGGTTCATCAGAAGCAATTTGGCTCCGTTCAGCGCCGGTCAACAAAAAGGATCAGGACAGGCCAGCGCCTTTTCTTTTGACGTCGGTCTTTTGTACACCTTCCCTTTTCTCAATGATCGCCTCAAATATGGCATGGCAATCACTAACATGGGACCGAAAATTGTTTACATCGACGAAGCCCAGGCAGACCCGCTGCCGACAAATTTTCGCGCCGGTTTTGCTTTTCATCTCATCAATCAAAAATACAATAAATTGACTCTTTCCACGGAGATCAACAAATTATTGGTCACTCCGCCTAAAAACGAAAACGATCAAGCTGATCCGTTTTATGAGGCAATAATTACGTCCTGGTACGATGAGCCTTTTCAGCGCGAGCTGGACAAAATCACGCGCGCCGTTGGCATCGAATATATTTACAACAATCTCATCGCCCTGCGCGGCGGCTACTATTTTGACAAAGAAGGAAAGGTAAAATACCTGACTTTCGGCGCCGGCATTCAATATTCACTGTACAGCTTTGATTTCAGTTACGTCTCCGCGGAACAGGGACACCCGCTGGCGAATACCATGCGCTACACGATGCAAATCGGTTTTTAATGAAATTGACTGATTGAAATTTTCCTTGTTTTCCAAAAATTCGCCGAATCCGCAAGCGGTCGTCGCTTGCGGATTTTAATCATGTAAATTGAACGACGGAAATATGCGTGTGAAACGATTACTTTTTGTGCCGCTCATTTTATTCCTGACATTCACCACAGGCCGGCCTAATGAACAAAAAAAAATGCCGCGCTATTACAAAAGCAGCCTGTCTCAGCGATTCGTGAAAAATATTTTTTCCGGAGAGAATGGGCAAACTCCTCAGTTGAAAGCTGAACTGCCGGATACGCTGAAAATTTTAGCGCTCCGCGTCCAATTTCAGCCGGATAACGATCGCACGACCACTGGCAACGGCTTGTTTGATTTGTCCCAGCCGGATTCGATTGTGATAAATTCCCCGCCTCATAATCGCAATTACTTTATCAACCAACTGAAAGCACTGAAAAATTATTACGAGAATGTGTCACGCGGAAAATTGACGCTGCAAATTTCCGACGGCGCGGAGAACTACTTTGTCTTTCCGCAGCAGCAGGACAGCGCCTATTCTCTGCCGCAGCCAATGGCATATTACAATCCCAATGCCGGTGAAGAACCATTAGACCAGGGATTAGCGGAACTTTTCCGCGACGCCATTCAGACGGCGGATGAAAATAGCGACATCGATTTTTCTCAATTCGATGTGTACATTATTTTTCACGCCGGCGTGGGCTCGGAATTCAGTCAGGATTTTGACACCACGCCCAGCGACATTCCTTCGGTTTTTTTGAATGTGAACGATTTGAAAAAAACTATTGGCAAAGACGAACCCAATTTCGAGGGGATTCGCGTCAATAACGATCAAAATATCGTTTCCGAAGGAATTATTTTGCCGGAGACCGAAAGCCAGAGCGGCGTGGAAATTGCCATGCTGGGCTCGGCAGTCATTATGATGGGACACCAACTCGGTTTGCCTAATCTGTTTGACACGGACAGCGGCCGGCCTGGTATCGGACGATTCGGCATCATGGATCAGGGATCAGGCAGTTTCTCCGGCTTCATTCCGGTACAACCTTGCGCGTGGAGCAAAATTTTTCTCGGCTGGGAAGAACCGATTACGATTTTTTCCGGGGAAAATATTCCTGTTGCTGCTCCCCTTGCCGCCAATTTCAATAAAATTTACAAAATTCCTATCAATGCCAAAGAATATTTTTTGATCGAAAATCGCCAGCGAAATGTGCTGAAATCGCGCGCTATTGCCATCGGTCACGACGAATTTGGCAACCGCATCGAATTCAACGATAACGGCGATATTATTTTACCGGCGTCCATTCAGAAATTGGGCGTAGTTGTGGATCTCGACGAGTACGACTTTGGACTGCCCGGTTCGGGAATTGTCATCTGGCACATCGACGAGCAGGTCATCGAGCAAAATTTTGCCAGCAATCGCGTGAATGCGGACATGCACCACCGCGGTGTGGACGTTGTTGAAGCCGATGGGGCACAGGACATCGGTTATTTTTACAATTTTTTCGGCATCACCGGTTTCAGCGCCGGCAGCGCTTACGATTTTTGGTGGAGCAAAAACGAAGATCACATTTGGGCGAACGACAGCGACAGCGTTCGATTCACGCCGACAAGTATGCCTAATTCCAATGCTTATTCCGGCGCCAGCAGCGGAATTTACCTGACCAATTTCAGCGATCTGGATTCTGTGATGACTTTTTCGCTGGAAATTAAAAAGTTTCGTCCCGGATTCCCAGTGTTTTTGGGAAAAAATTCCGGCATGAGCCCCATCGTCGCGGCTGACCTGGATCATGACGGAAGCCAAGAAATGATCGCTGCCACGGAAAACGGAAAAATTTTAGCCTGGCACAGCGACGGCAGCAGCTTTTTTGAAAATGATGAAAAAACGAAAATTGTCAAATTGAACGGCGACACAGTTCTGGTACCGCTACCTGTTTTCGCCAGTGTTCCCGATGAACATTTTCCGTATCCACCGTCTGTGGCGGATATGGATCAGGACGGAATACCTGAAGTCATCGCCGCTTCTCTTGAGGGCGAGCTCTTCGTCTGGCACCCTCGTGATGCGGATGGAGATGGTTACGCCGACGAACCTTTCCGCGCAACAGTCATGTCGCCGATCATGACTGCTCCACTAATTCGCAGCGGCAGTGTCGCGCAAATAGCTCTTGGGCTGAGTGACGGGAATGTCTTTGTGCTCGATTTTAAGGAAAATTATTTTTTCTACGCGAAACTCACAGACGAAAGTATTATCGGTCTCGCTGATCTGACTCCTTTCGGCTCCAGTGATTGGATCGTCGTGAGCAGCAGCGGCGATGTTCTGCGAATGGACGAAAAAGGCGATCAGGTCTGGAAAAGTTCGCTTTCTGCGGACGGGGAATTTCAGGGACCCGCTGTGGCGGACATCAATAGCGACGGCAGTCCGGAAATTGTAATTTCGACGACAGGCGGTAAAATTTTTGTGCTGCGCAGCGATGGTTCTGTTCTGTCCGATTTTGACAAAATTGAAACCAACTGCCCGCTTTCGCCGCCGACAATCGCAGATGTCGATTACAACGGCTATCCCGACGTCGTGCTCGCCGGGGGCGGAAAAATTTTTGCTTTTCAGTACAATGGCGTTTCCGTGACGAATTTTCCCATGACTTTCGAGCCTGGCAATGTGAATGGCTATTATCCCTCACCGGTCATCGCCGATATTGACAACGATCATTTCCCGGAAATATTTATCAGCAAAAAGAGCGGAGTGATCACGGCATTTTCAATTGCGGGTGAGAAACGGAGCGATTTTCCGCTTTCCGTTTCCGACACCGTCGCAGCAGTGATTTCTCTCAATTCGCTCGATGGAAATAAATTTAATCTCATCGCGCGTTCCGGTGACGGCTACGGCTATGTCTGGAATCTGAATTACGATTTTGACAGTGATTTGCTTTTCTGGGGCGATTTTCTGAAAGACAATTCTCACAACCCTGTCTTCGCGAAAAGCTTAACTCCGGCGCCGTCCAGTGGAACAAAATTGATGCCGGTACGAAAAGTTTACAATTATCCCAATCCGGCAGATGGCAAAGAAACTACAATTCGCTATTATCTCGAAGACGACGCGACGATGTCGGTTCGCATTTACGATGCCGCTGGCGAATTGGTAAAAGAAATATCCGCGACCGGAATTGGCGGACTCAGCAACGAACTGATTTGGGATCTGACGAACGTGCAGAGCGGCGTCTATTTGGCGCGCGTGCACGCGGAAAATAGCAAAAAATCTGAGACGGTCATCATTAAAATTGCAGTGATGAAATAGACTATTGGAATATTTGATGAAACGAGCGCTTTTTTTCTTTTTAATTTTTTTCTTTGGGCTGCAAATGAGTTTGCGAGCGCAATTGGTGGAGTACAATCATCCCGAGTTAAATTGGTACACCATTGATACGCCACATTTTCAGGTGCATTATCATCAGGGAGCTGAACGAACGGCGAGAGTTGTGGCAAAAATCGCCGAAGACATTTACCCGGCGATCACGACGCTGTACGACTACAAACCGGACGGAAAAATTCATTTCATTATTCGCGATCACGATGATTATTCCAACGGCGCCGCTTTTTATTACGACAACAAAGTGGAAGTCTGGGCTTCGCCGATGGATTTTATTCTGCGCGGCAACCACAACTGGCTGCGCAATGTAGTGACGCATGAGTTTGTGCACATGATTTCGCTGGGCGCGGCGCGGAAATTGTCGCGCAAAGTGCCGGCGCTCTATTTTCAGTACATGGGTTATGAGCCGGAAAAAAATCCTTACGTGCTGTACGGCTTTCCGCATCAAATCGTTTCTTACCCGATTGCCACGACAGTGATTCCCAACTGGCTGGCGGAAGGCGTGGCGCAATTTCAGGTGCCGCCGCTCAATTACGACAACTGGGACACGCATCGTGACATGATTTTACGAACGGCGGTGCTGGAAAATAAAATGCTCACACTGAGCGAAATGGGCGTGTTTGGCAAAACCAGTCTCGGCAACGAGAAACTTTACAACCACGGTGTCGCGTTGGTCAGATATATCGTCAATCAGTACGGTTATCAGGCACTGCACGATCTTTTCCACGAAATGCACAAACCGTGGCGCATGACAATAAACGGTGCGATCAAAAAAGTAACCGGCATCAGCGAGAAAGAACTGTATCGAAATTGGAAAGAATATTTGCAGGAAATGTACCGCTTCCGCGTGCAGTCGATTCTGGCGCATCGGGTCGTGGGAAAGCCGGTTGAAGACAAAGGGCTGGCAAATTTGTTTCCCGTGTGGTCGCCGGACGGAAAAAAATTCGCTTTCATTTCCAATCGCGGTTCGGATTACATTTCGATTTCCGGCCTTTTCATTCACGATTTTGAAAAAAACAAAACAAAATTTATCAAATCTGGGATTAGCACGATTCCCAGTTGGTCGCCGGACGGAAAAAAACTTTTCTACGCGCGCATTGCCGGCCCCAACAAACATGGTTCGCATTACAGCGATTTGTACGAATATGATTTGAAGAAAAAGAAAGAGAAACGGCTGACCAAAGATCTGAGGGTGCGCTATCCCCAGGTTTCGCCTGACGGCAAACGCGTCGTTTTAGTCACTGCCAAAGACGGCAATAATCAGATTGTTGTTTACGACTTGGAGAAAAAATCTACACAAAGAATTTTTGCGCTGGAAAATGGGGAGCAAATTTTTCAACCGCAGTGGTCGCCCGACGGAAAAATGATTATTTACAACTATTCCACTGGCGAAGGCAGAAAGTTGGAGGTGCTTTCCGCGGACGGCAGCGAAAATCTCGATCTCATTGCCGATGACAACGATGCGCGCGATCCGGTTTTTTCGCCGGACGGCAAGAGTGTCTATTTTAGCTGGGACAGGACCGGCATTTTCAATATTTATTCCCTTGATTTGGCAACAAAAAAAATCACGCAATGGACGAATGTCATCGGCGGCGCGTTTACGCCGTCCGTGGACGCGCAAGGGCGTTTGCTTTACAGCCATTTCAACGCCAGCGGCTATCACATTGCTCTGATTGAAAATCCCGAACCTGTCTCAGAGAAAAACAGCGAATATCTCGCTTACGACGACAATGTGCTGTTGGCGTCGCGCAGCGATTTGCTGCCGCAGGCAGTGCAGGATAAAATTGCCGCGGCCGCGCTCCATTACGATGATTCAAAATTGCCGGATTTGAAAGCCAAGCCGTACAATTTGACTTACGGCAAGATCACATTTTTCCCGCGGGTGATGGTCGATTACGGAACCACAAAATTAGGAACCTATTTTTACTCGGCGGATATTCTGGACAAATACAATATTTTCGGCGGCTTTGCCATCAATCGGCAGATGGATTACGATTTATTCGGCGTGGTGACCTACCGTATGTTCACACCGACGATTTTCCTGGAAGCGTATCACCAAACGCGTCATCACTCCGAAGAAGATGATTGGGCGCTGACGCCCACAGATACTGTAACGACGACTTTCAATTATCGCTACAATTTGACGGAAGTCGATCTGGGTATGGATTTCAAGCTGAATGATGACATGAATTTGCGTACAGCGTTCGTTTACAGTCACTATCGCGCGAGAACGCAGCCGGAGTACAAATACAAGGGATTTGAATTCCCGGCGACAAAATACAGCTATTTCATTGGCAGAACTTTGCAGTTCAAATGGGACTACAGAAATGTCATGCCCATGCGCACTTCTGAAATCAATCCGTCCAAAGGCAGGGCGGTCAGTGTAACTTTTCAGCAGGAATTTAACAAATTTATCAATGATTTCAAACTGACCAAATACGGCACCTGGACCGAGGTTTACGACAATTACAACTATTCAAAGATTGAACTGGATTGGAAAGAATATCTCACGGTGTGGGGAAAATACAATCATGCCCTGAATTTGGAGCTGATCGGCGGCTGGATCGATCGCCCCGTGCACGAATTTTTTAATTTTTTCGCCGGCGGGCTGATCGGTTTGCGCGGCTATCCGTTTTACAGCATCGAAGGCAGAAAAAAAATTATCACCCGCACTGCGTACCGTTTCCCTATTTTCCGGCACATCGATTACAGTTTTTTCAATCTCTATTTCGACAAATTGTACGCTGGTATGTTCTTCGATTACGGTAATGCCTTCAATGAAGACAAAATCAATTTTTCCCATTGGAAGAAAGATGTCGGCGTCGAGTTGCGGCTCGATGCGTTTTCGTTTTACAATTTCCCCACGCGCATCTTTGTCAATGCCGCCTACGGGTTGGATAATTACACGAAAATTGAAAAATTTTCCAATTTGAGGCTGGACTACGGTAAAGAATGGCGATTTTATTTCGGCGTCTTGTTCGGCTATCTGGATTAGCTTTTTGAATTTTTTTGCCACGGAATTCACGTCTGATGCGGATGCGCCTACGGCGCAAACAGAGGACACAGAGAAAAATTTTTGAAATTTTAGAAAATATTCACAAAGAAAAAAACGCAATTAGCAAAAGGAGAGATTCACATGAAATTTCGCACATCTCTTTTGTTGACACTATTATTTCTGGGCGCTGCAAATTTGCTCATTGCCGGCGATTTATTTCAAGATCATGCTGTCAATTCCGGCGTGATATCGCCCTCCAAAATGACGCAATTGCAAATCGCCTATTTTAATCCATTCCAGGATTCGCAGCAAGACACCACACCTCTCACCAGAGAACAGCAGTTGGCACGGCTTCCCGGATACAAATTACCAAAAAAGGCGTTGTTCTTTTCGGCGCTACTTCCCGGCGCCGGTGAATTGTTTGTCGGATCAAAAATGAAAGCCGCAGCGTTCTTACTCGTAGAAGTCGGAGCCTGGACTTATTACGGCGTTTACCATCAAAAAGGCGCGAAAAAAGAAGGTGAGTTTGAAATATTTGCCGATGATCACTGGGATCCTTTGAAATGGAAAAATTGGTACGAAACCGAGGGACAAAATCTCATTGAACTCACCGGCGAGAACAAATACACTCACGCGCCGGCGATGTTAGAACTCATCGATGCCGGCAAAAAGACGCAGCAGTACTACGAAATGCTCGGAAAATATTCGGAATTTGTCGTTGGCTGGGAAGGCATGGAGCGGAATTTCTCATTTAACACTTACGAAGAGATGCAAGAAGTTCGTGATACGCTGACAGTCGCTAATAAATACATGGACATGCGCGATCTAAGCAATAATTTGTACCACACGGCGCGCCGAGGCATCACCATTGCCATGGTCAACCGCTTGCTGAGCGCCATCGACGCCGCCTGGACAGCAAAGATGCACAACAATCAGCTGCTGAAAACAACGTTGCGCATGGAGCAAATCTATTTTGTGGATCGCATGGAACCGGTACTGTCGCTTAAATTTAATTGGTAAAAAAATGAAAATAGACTTGAGAATATCGCTGCTTCTGGCGGTGACTTTTTTGGCTAACTTTTCTTTTGCCGAAGAAAATCCCTGGTACCAGCCAACGCCGTGGCAGCAAGCCCGGTCCGAATTGCTGATTTCGCAAAGCAAAAGTGAAGCGGGATACTTGCAGAAATTTAGCGAAAATAGCCCTGATATCGCTTACAAAAACAAAGGCAAAGCCCTGTTTCGCTCGCTGATTTTGCCAGGATCAGGGGAAAGATATTTAGGCAAAAAAAATCTGGGCAAGGCTTTTCTGATTTCGGAAATTACACTCTGGGTCGGCTATTTTTCGTTTCGCACCTATGGCAGATGGATAAAAAATGACGCTCGAACCTACGCTGCGGATCATTCGAACGCTTCCATCAACGGAAAACCGTCGCAGTTTTTTGTCAATTTAGGGCTTTACGACGATGTGGATCAGTACAACGATGCGCAGCAGCGAATGCGCCATTTCGACAAAATGTACTCAGACCCGGATTATTCTTGGTACTGGGACTCTGACGCCAACCGTCGGCGCTACGAACGGATGCGCATTGCCAGCGACCGCGCCGTAAATCGGTCGGTTCTGGTTCTGGGCAGTATTCTGGCAAATCATTTGATTAGCGCCATTGATGCGGTGTGGCAGACGCATGTGTACAACAAAAACATAAAAAAACAAGCAGAAAGCTCTTTTCGGATGAATTTTCAAATGGATGGCTATTCCGGCGCATTTACTCTCAATTTGCAGAAACTTTTTTGAGTCGTCGGCGTCTAACTCCTCTGATTTTTTAACGAGAAAATGTGAACGAATTAGGAGAAGATGTTGTTATGGAGAATGTGGTTATTATCGGAACCGGGCCGGCGGGATTGTCCGCTGCCATTTACGCGGCGCGCGCTGAATTGCAGCCATTGGTTTTAGCCGGAGATACGCCAGGCGGACAAATCACCATCACTGACGCTATTGATAATTTTCCGGGCTTTCCGGAGGGAGTCGCCGGGATTGAACTTTTTGAAAAAATGCGCGATCAGGCGGAAAAATTCGGCGCCAGAATTGTGACTGAGACAGTTACAGATGTTGATTTTTCAGCGCAGCCATTAAAAATAAAAACTTACGACAATGAGTACGAAGCCAGAACCGTTATCATTTCCACAGGTTCTGATCCGCGAAAATTAAATGTTCCCGGTGAGCAAGAATATGTGGGACGGGGCGTTTCTTACTGCGCCACGTGCGATGCGTTTTTCTTCAGAGGGAAAAAAGTGGTGGTCGTTGGCGGAGGCGACAGCGCGGTAGAAGAAGCGCTGTTTTTGACGAAATTCGCGTCTTCCGTGACCATCGTGCATCGACGCGACAGACTGCGCGCCCAGGCTGGCTTGCAGACGCGGGCGAAAAATAACGAAAAAATTGATTTTGTGTGGGACTCAGTCGCTACCGAGATCGTCGGCGATGACAAAGCTGGCGTGACCGGCATCAAGGTCAAAAACGTTAAGACTGAAAAAGAGTCGGTTGTCGAAACCGACGGTGTTTTTATCTTCATCGGTCATATTCCGAACACCAAACTTTTCGAGGGACAAATCGAATTGGACGCAACCGGCATCATCAAAACCGACGGCAGACAACGGACAAGCGTCGCAGGGGTTTACGCGGCGGGTGACGTGCAGGATAATATCTATCGCCAGGCAGTCACTTCTGCCGGCACCGGCGCTGCCGCAGCAATGGAAGCCGATAAATTTCTCGCAGAGATGGAAGGAAAGGCTTACCCCGGAAAAATGTGATTCTGAAAAATATTTTTTGTGATTTGAAACCAGGTGCTTGTGTTTTTTGTGCCTGGTTTTTTTTATTTTTGATTGAACCATTTGAGAAAATTCACGTTGTTTATATTAGAGAAAGGGAGAAACAATGTGACAATCAGCGATGAAAAACTGGTTCAATTATTTCTTTCCGGCGACGAGGCTGCTTTTTCTGCACTTGTGGGACGTTACAAATATGCGATTTTTCAATTCATTTTAATGAAAACGAAAAATAGAGAGTTAGCCGCCGATTTGACGCAAGATGTTTTTGTCCGTTTGTACAATTCAGCAAACAAATACAAAAATAGCGGAAAATTTTACTCGTGGTTAGTGCGCATGGCGCAAAATATTTGCATTGACCATTTTCGCAAAAATCACGGACGGCAATTCGTGCCTCTGGTGGCTGAGTCAAAAGAAGCAGATTCACTTTTAACTCTACAATCGGCCGGCGATGAAATGAATCCCTCAAATCCCGCGGAAATATTTGAAAAGAAAGAAATTCGATCAGTGCTAAAAAAAGCCATCGGGCAATTGCCCGAAGATCAACGCGAGGCGATTGTTTTGTGTCATTATCACGGTCTGGCCTATCGCGACATTGCTGAAATTCAGACTTGCCCCATTGGCACAGTAAAATCTCGCGTCCATCACGCGCTTTTGAAAATAAAAAATTATCTCGATCAGGCTGGGTTTGAATTTTAAATGCAAAACCCGCAACCAAATTTAATGAGGCTTACCATGAAATGCGATGATGTGCAACGGTATTTGTCAGCATATATTTACGGTGAACTAAATACCGAACAGGTAAAAAAAATTCACCGGCATCTGAGCCACTGCGAAAGCTGCCTTTTGGCAGAAATGCAATTTCGGAAAACCGTTCGGCTCATGGACCAGGTGAAATTTGACGCTTTGCCGGCCGATTTCGATGAAAAATTACAAAAGAAACTTCGCCGATCAAGGCGGAAAAACTTTCATCGGAATCAACAAACGCGCAGACTCATTTTAGCGATTGCGGCAACGCTGATTCTTGTTCTGGGGCTCGATTTCCTCGTTCGGGGAACATTTTTTTCCCGTTCCTGGACCGAAAACCTGAACGATTATCGCGCCACAGCTTCTGTTTTCGGAAGTGAAAATCAACCGGATTATCCGTCGCAATTTAGCGCACTGAAAAATATTGCTGATTAGTTTCCACGAGTTTGGCTAAGAAAATATCAAATTAACAAAAAGGAATCGATTATGAAAAAGACAGCAATTTTTTTTGTTCTGCTGGGGGCAATATTTTTTATTTTTTGCCAGCACAAGGAGACGCCGGACGCCATTTTGAAAGAAGCGGAAAGCCTGGAAAGAGACATTTTGAGTTGCGCGGAAAAAATTAGCCAATGCAAGAATGATTACGAAAAGATACTCATCACCTACCCGGAAAGCGAGGCGGCGGCAACAGCGTGTTTTAAATTAGCGCGGTTGAATGAACTCTTTGGCCACTTCAAAGATGCCGCGGACTACTATCAAAAGTTAGTGCAAAATTATCCGGAAAGCGAGCTTTGCGCCAACGGTCTTTACAATCTAGCTCACATTTACCAGACAAATCTCGACCGCCCGAACGACGCGGTGGAAATTTTCCAGCAACTGCGGGGGCTTTTCCCTTCAAACGAAAAAGCGGTACAGAGTTATCTGGAACAAGCGAAAATTTTCCTGACAAAGAAAAATCCACACAGCGCCATCTCTACCTATCAGGAATTTTTGAATGCCTACCCTCAACAGCAATTGCGCGACGAAATCTATTTCCGCATTGCTGAAATTTACCAATTTGAAATTAAAGATTCGACGGAAGCGGTGAAATTTTATCAAAAATTGACGGACAAATATCCCCAAAGCACATGGTCTGACGCCGCTAAAACGCGCATTGACGATTTGAAGAAAGGAACGCTCGAAAATGAAAAATAAAAATTTGATTAAAATAATTGCTCTTGTTTTCGTGGCTGTTTTTTATTTGACGGCGTGCAACGAAATTACGGTCACGGGAAACGAAATTGCCTGGTCGCCGGACGGGAAATATCTGGCGTTTGTCAATTTGCAGACAAATAAAATTTACGTCAGCAAAGCGGACAAAACCAATGAAAAAATAATTCCGATTGACGAAAAAGTCCGTTCGGCGCAATTTCTCCGATGGTCTGCCGATGGCAAATTTCTGATGTACCTTAAATCGGCGCAGGAGAAATTGGAAGTCCGGACTTATGAAATGGCAGGCGGAAAATCGCAGTTTGTCGGAAAAATTGCCGCGCGGAAAATCGACAAAACATTGCAGCCGACATCTCCGCCGATCTGGGAAACGCCGGATGACCAAATTTTATTCGTGGAAGAAACGGGCAACGGAAAATTGAGGCTACTGAGTATTTCCGCCTTTGGCGAAGCGAAAAAAATAATTTTTGAAAAACGTTGCCAAAAAATTTCGCCGGTTTGGGTTTCTCGAAACAAGTCGATACTTTTTTCGGTGGAGGGCGCATCTGACCGCCGGTCGAACGGAATCTGGACGACAAAAAGCGACGACTCGCGTCCCACACAAATTTATCGAACGGAGAATCTCTTTGCTTTGAAAATTTCTCCGCAGGGAGACCAAATTGGCTTTGCGATTTCGGATGAAACAAGCGGGGCAGAAGAAAACAAGATTTTCGTTTCCGATATTCAGTGCAAAAATCCAAAGAGAGTTTTTCAAACAAAACAGAAAATTGAACAAATAGACTGGTCGCCTGACGGCCAAAAAATTGCTTGTGTCGTGTCTGACGATGACAAGAGAAACATTTTCGTTGTGGACGCACAAAAAAACCAGACGGTAAAATTGACGTTTGACAATGTGCAGCAATATTTTGGCTGGCAAAGTCGGGGAAAACTGTATTTCACCATTCGTTACCCGGAGTCGCTGGTAGAATTGTCAGGGACGAGAAAGGACGAAAAGGAATTAAATGAAATCATCACTGGGAAAGAGATTAAGCACCAACTCATTTGTTTTGACGGAAAAAATTTCAAAAAAATGGGAAACAACATGGTTGGCATTAATGAAAATCCTGTCTCGGGCAAAAGCGCGTATTATTTGATTGCAAAGACTAATTTTTTAGCGTCAGAAGTTTATTTGATGACAGTGAGCGATTCGTTGGGCGACGTCCGTTTTTTCCCGGAATCGACTGAGGAAAATCTTCTCACGGCAGATCAGTTTCTGGCAACAGGCAAAAATGAAAAAGCCATCCACTTCTTGAATCAATACTGGGGGTTAAATCTGCGTACTGGCGATTTGGAAAACTTTTTCGGTATTGACGAGCTATTTCAGCCCGACAAACCGGATTCGGTTAAATTGGAGAAACTGACCGACGCCCTGGTAGACGGCGCTTTTGTGCGCAGCATTCTTGCCTTGCAGCGATCAGGAATGAACGACAGAGCCAACGCGGTTATCGATCAATTTGCCAATTTCGCTTCTCACTATTTTGCGAAAAATTCCCAAAAATACGATGAAATGGTGTGGAGTTTTATCGTTCCGTATTCTCGTTTGGGGCAATTTGAACTTGGCTCGTCTACCATTGACCGTTTTCTGAAAGCCGCGCCGTTGGATTCTGTCTCGCAGAGCTACTTGTTTTTCGCGCAGGCAATTTTTTCGTACGAGCAAAAAAAATATTCTCTTTGCGTAGAAAAACTCCGGCAGAGCGCTAACCTGCTGCCAGTCTCCCAGAACGAAGTTGAGCCGTACAACTCGTTGCTGACTCTTTGTTTGAAATATACAGGCTTCAAGGATTCTCCTGAAAACCGGGCTTTATTTGAAGTTTTGACGTCCCGTTTCCCACACGGCAAGGGAAGCGAAGTGACTTATGAACTCATGGGGGATTCTTTCGCGAAGAACGGAAGAAAAAAACAAGCGCTTTCTGCTTACAAAAAATCTCTGATCGACGCTCCCAATGAAGCGCGCGTGTGGCAGAAAATATTTCAGTTGCAGCAGTAATCATTTTAGGATCGACTGATTATCGGACGCGCTATTTAAAAATTCAAAATTCCGAATGCCGCGCGCCGAATTCTAAATTTGTCCCGATTAAATAAAGATGTAGGACACCAACGGTGGGCTACATCTTTCTGCTTTGGCTATTGAAATTTTGCCGGATGCACGCTCTGGCGCATTTGTTTGTTTGGGATGCAAATTGTGTGCTTCTTCCTGTGTGAAATTTCTCCAATTTATGCAACAAAGCCATCATTTTTCTTTAACCTTCACAAATCTATTGAATTTGGAATTTTTTAGTTCTAAAACAGGAATTTATTTTTCTTGTACAGATAGCAAAATTCATTTTGTCGCTTGACTTTGTTATTTTAATCCATTATTTTAGAGGACATTAATAGCGCAAAATATATTTAGGAGACGAAAAAATGACAGAAAATGAGCAAATTGCAGCGAACGGATCAGCGGAAATCTCTCTTGAAGAATTCTTGAAAGCATCGGACGCGGCGCTGGACTGGATCGCGAATTATTTTAAAAATATTGGCAACTACCCTGTGCTGGCAAAAACGAAACCCGGCGAGACGAAGTCTCAATTGCCGACTGCGCCGCCCGAAAATGGCGAACCTCTGGCGGAAATTTTGGAAGATTTTGATAAAATTATCATGCCGGGGATTACTCACTGGAATCATCCGCGTTTTTTTGCATATTTTTCCATTACCGGCTCGGCGCCCGGAATCATCGGCGAGCTGCTTTCTGCGGCGCTGAACGTAAACGTCATGCTCTGGAAGACTTCGCCGTCGGCCACAGAATTGGAAGAAGCGGTATTGAATTGGCTCAGGCAAATGGTCGGTTTGCCGCAAGAATTTGACGCCGTGATTAATGACACGGCATCTGTGGGCAGCATGTGCGCCATGGCGGCGGCGCGGGAATACGCTAATTTGCGCATTCGCGAAAAGGGCATGGCTGGCAGAACAGATTTGCTGCCACTAACCGTTTACACTTCTGACCAGGCGCATTCTTCCATTGAAAAAGGGGCGATTATTCTTGGTATCGGCCAGGAAAACGTGCGCAAAATTCGTTCAAATGAGCGATTTGAAATGGACGTGCAAGAATTAGAGCAGAAAATAAAACAAGATATTGCCGCAGGGAAAAAACCAATTTGCGCAGTCGCAACGATTGGCACGACATCGACGACGAGCATTGATCCGGTGGGGAAAATTGCGGAAATTTGTCAGCGTCACGATATTTGGTTTCACGTGGATGCGGCTTATGGCGGCGCGGCGGCGGTTTTGCCGGAATATCAGGAAAAATTTCGCGGCTGGGAATTTGCGGATTCCATTATCGTCAATCCGCACAAGTGGCTTTTCACGCCTATTGATTGCAGCGTGCTTTTTTGCCGGAAACCGAAAATACTCAAACAGGCGTTCAGCCTGGTGCCGGAATATTTGCGCACCGCAGAAGATGCTGACGTGAAAAATTACATGGATTACGGCGTGGCGCTGGGCAGAAGGTTTCGCGCCCTGAAATTGTGGATGATCATTCGCGCGTACGGAACGCAAAAAATTCAGCAGGTTATTCAGCGACACATTGCGTGGGCGCAGGAACTGGCAAAAGCGATCAGCAATCACCCTGATTTTGAAATGACGGCGCCGACGCCGTTCAGCACACTCGCATTTCGTTTTCATCCCCAGTCTTTCGCAGAAGATCAGTTGAATGAGTTGAATGAAAAATTATTGGAAAAAATCAACGCCACGGGTGAAGTTTTCCTGTCGCACACAAAGTTGAGAGGAAAATTTGTGCTGCGGTTGGCTATTGGGAATTTGAAAACAACGCGCGATGACATCTTTCTGGCCTGGCAGATTATTCAACGGCAAGCGCGCGCATTGTAGCCACCAATGGGTTTTCGCGGTTATCCCTTTTGCCGTTCGTAAAAACAAAGACGTTCGCAGCGAAAAGTATTTCATTTCAAAGACGGAGAGCTTATGAGAGAAATTTTTCAGCGCATTCACAAACCAACTCTTCTTCTGGATCAAATAAGAGCCGCGGCAAACATTCGTCAAATGGCGGAGAAGGCAAAAAAAAGCGGTGTCAGATTTCGTCCTCATTTCAAAACGCATCAATCCGCAGAAGTTGGCGAGTGGTTTCGACAACATGGGACAAAAGAAATCACAGTGTCGTCGGTGGAGATGGCGCAATATTTTGCCGCACATGGCTGGGATGATATCACTATTGCTTTCCCGGCCAATATTCGCGAGATCGCTGGCTTCAATGAACTGGCGCCTCAAATCAAACTGAATTTGCTCGTCGAGTCGCCGGAAACGGTGGCATTTCTTCAACAAAAATTGCAATCCTCGGTCTCAGTCTGGATCAAAATCGACGTCGGTTACCATCGCACCGGCATTCCCTGGGACAGCCATCGGCGCTTGAAGAATTTAGCCGAGCAAATCCGCACCAGCGAAAAATTGAAATTTGCCGGATTGCTGACTCACGCCGGGCATACTTACCATGCTCGCTCCCGAGATGAAATCCGGAAAATTTTTCAAGAGACAAAGGAACGAATGCAGGCTTGCGCTGATTTACTGAGACGCTTTGCTTTCGAGAAAGTGCAAATTTCCGTCGGCGATACGCCAGGCTGCAGCATTGCGGAAGCCTTTTTCGGCGTGGATGAAATTCGTCCGGGAAATTTTGTGTTTTTCGACGTCAGCCAATGGCTATTGGGCTCCTGCTCTGAAGAACAAATTGCCGTGGCGCTGGCGTGTCCCGTCGTCGCCAAACATGAGGATCGCGGAGAATTAGTGATATTCGGCGGCGGAATTCATCTTTCCAAAGAAAACGTCTTCGACAATTCAGGGCGAAGAATTTTCGGATACGTCGTCGAATTGAACAAGGATGGCTGGGGAAAAATTAATCCTGACCGCTATGTGTCGTCACTGTCACAAGAACACGGCATCGTCAAAACCAATGATGATTTCTTCCAAAAAACCAACATCGGCGATTTGGTAGCCGTGTTGCCGACGCATTCTTGTTTGACGGTAAATTTGATGAAACAGTTCATTACGCTTGACGGAAAAGAAATCCGCGTAATGAGCAGATAAGCAGGCTTGAGCGAGAAAAGGATTCTTTGCAGAGGACGGATCCTTAATCCGAACGCTCTGGCGATATCCTTTAGCAAAAAAGAACTCCCAGCGAAAAATTGAACGCAATGGGAGCTCTTTTTTTTTGAGCAAAATCTTGTTTATTGAAAAACCGCGCGCTTGGATATGATTGGAAATGCGCGTTTTTGTTTTCAACCTCCAGCGAACTAAAGCTATCTCACCTTTTTCGGCGCTTTGTCCGGATAAGGCGGCTTTGGCGGGATGGTTTTTTCCTGCGTTTTCAGTTCATTCTTGATTTCCTCGATCGCCCGATTGAGTTGAGCGTCGTTGCCCATGAATTCCTGATACGGATCATTGTCCACGTAAATGTCCGGATCAACTCCGTGGCCCTCGATGATCCAGGTTTTTCCGTCCAGACCGTAACGCGAAAATTCCGGCTTATTCAACGTCCCGCCGTCGAGTAACGGTAAAGTGCCGCGAATACCAACGACACCGCCCCAGGTGCGTTTTCCGATCAGTTTGCCCAATTTGTGCTTTTTGAAACGATAAGAGAAAAGATCGCCGTCCGAAGCGGAAAATTCGTCGATCAGACACACCTTCGGTCCCCACAACATGCCGGAGGGATCGACTTCCGGAACGCCGTTGCGCGCAATATCGATCATGACAATTTCCCGACGCAACCGCTCGATCAACATCGGCGACACATTGCCGCCGCCGTTGCCGCGGACGTCGATGATCAGGGCTTTTTTCTTCAGTTGCGGGTAGTAATATTTGACAAACTCGTTCAAGCCGTGCACGCCCATGTCGGGAACGTGGATGTAGCCTACTTTTCCGCCAGTCGCTTTGTTCACTTTTTCGATATTATTTTGCACCCAGTTGAAATAGTACAATTCCAGCTCATTGCCAATCGGTTTCACCACGATCTTTTTGCTGCCAGTGACAGTTGGCTTGCTGTTCACCGTCAACGTCACTTGCTTGCCGACGGTATTCACTAACGAGGTGTAAAAATTATTCATTTCCTTTGTTGACTTGCCATTCACGGCGAGGATAAAATCGCCGTCGGACACATCGACGCCGACTTCTGTCAGCGGAGATCGCAGCGAACGGTCCCAATTTTGACCGCGCAAAATTTTCTTAATCTGGTAAAATCCGGATTTCTCATCGCGGACAATCTGCGCGCCAAGGAGGCCCATTTTCACGCGTTTGGCTTTGGTGTAATCTCCGCCGCCAACGTACGTATGCCCGGAACTCAACTCTCCGATCATTTCGCCGATGATGTACGTCAAATCCACGCGATGATTGACGTGATCGACCAGCGGTCGGTATTTGTCATGAATGCCTTTCCAATCCACACCATTCATGTTTGGCGCGTAAAAATACTCGCGCATCTGGCGCCAGCATTCGTTGAAAATTTGCACCCATTCTTTTTTCTTGTTCAATTTCACCTGCATGTCAGACAGGTTGAGTTTTTTGTCGATTTTGATTTTCCCCGTCGGCAAATTAATGATTGCGTAAGAGCGATTCTGAGAAACGATCATTTTTTTGTGATCCGCGGAAATTTCGTAACCGCCGATTTTTCCCAGTTGCGTTTCTTTCTGTTTTTCCAGATCGTACAACATCAGCAAGCTGCCGTTATCTTTGCTGCCGTGGCGCATGTAATAAACTTTATTGCCAATGGCAGCAATCGATCTGTAGCCAGCCGGCTTGATCGGCAACGCAATAATCCGCTCCATGATGCCGTCAAAATCGATTTTCACCGTCACAGATTCGGGTTTTTTCTTGTCATTTTTCTTTGCTTTGTCAGATTTTTTTGTTTTGGAAGTTTCTTTCTTGATGGTTACTTCATCGCTTTTCGGCTTGAAAGGATTTTCCACTGACTTATTCAACGTGAGAAAATAGACGCGCGCCATGTCCTGGTAAATGTGGTTCCACTCCGTCCAACTGTAAGTTGGATTGAAGTCGCGATTTGAAGTGAAAAACAAATATTTGCCGTCAGAGCTGAATGCCGGAGCGCCTGAACTGTACCAGCCGTCGGTTACCGGAACAGATTTTTTTGTCTTCAGCGAATAAATGTAAATGCGATTCATAGTTTTTTCTTCGGGAAGCGTGTAGGTGATCCACTTGCTGTCCGGAGACCAAGCGTACTCGCGAATTTCCCACACCGGCGAATGCGCCACTTCCGAAATTGTTTTCGAGCTAATATCCACGTAGCGCAGCCGTTGCCGGCGATCCGACCAGAGAATTTTTTTGCTGTCCGGAGACCAGTAAATTGAATATTTGTAAGTTTCACCGCCAGTTGTCACCTGAGTGGCTTTCCCGCTGCCGTCTTGCGGAACAATGTAAATTTCGTCCTCGCCGGTCGCATCGGAAATGTAGGCGATCCACTTGCCGTCGGGCGACCATTTGGAATCGCGGTCGTGAATTCCCGGCGTCTGCGTCAAATTTCTTGTCGGGCCATGTTCGGCAGGAACAGTAAAAACATCGCCGCGCGCGCCGAAAAGAGCGCGTTTTCCGTCCGGAGAAATTTCGTAATTCGTGATATTTTTACTCACGTTCTTCAATTCGGTGCGGCTCTTCGCCATATCTTCATCAATGAAAACAGGTACTTTTTTTGCTTTTTCTGTCGCCAGATCAAATTTGTAAATGTAACCGCCATATTCAAAAACAATGGCATTGTCTCCGAGAGAAGGAAACTTAATATCAAAATCAGTGAAATTGGTTAATTGTTTCGTTTGTTTCGTGGTCAAATCGTAAACGTAGAGATTCATACGCTGGTAGTCGCCACGGTCGGAAAGGAAGTAAATCTTATTTCCGTACCACATGGGAATGATGTCCTGCGCCTTGTTGTTCGTGACGTTTTCGATTTTTTTCGTGTTAAAATCAAAAATCCAGACATCGTCGGCCATGCCACCGCGGTAACGTTTCCAGGTGCGGAATTCACGAAATATTCTATTATAGGCCATTTTTTGATCATCAGGCGAAAATGAGCAAAAACCGCCACGAATGACAGGAATTTGCTCCGGCATCGACCCGTCGGTCGATACGAGAAAAAGCTCGCCGTTGAACGAGTTCCAGGATTTCATGCGGGAACGAAAAACAATCTCTTTGCCGTTACGTTTCCAGCCCATCACGATATTATTGGGCCCCATGCGATCAGAAACATCATCGCGTCCCAGTGTTGCCGTGTAAGTCAATCTTTTGGGTACGCCGCCTTCCGCGGGCATGAGATAAACTTCTGTGTTTCCGTCGTACTGTCCCGTAAAAGCAATGTATTTGCCGTCAGGAGAAAATCGTGGAAAAAGTTCCATGCCCACATGCGTGGTGAGCTTTCGAGCTATTCCGCCGTCTGCGGGAACAGTGTACAAATCACCAGCGTAAGTGAAAACGATTTGATTGCCGTGAATTGCCGGAAAACGGAGCAGCCTGGCTTCATCCGTTGCAAATAGAAGCAGAGGAACAAAAAGCAAAACGAACAACAACAGAACGGTTCTTTGTTTCATAAATCCTCCGAATTTTTATTTACGGTTATCTTTTAATTGAAAAACTTACAGCAATATTAACGATTCCAAACACATATTGTTTCAAAGAAACATTAAACGCCACAAGCGTGTTCATTTTTTCAAATTATGACGTTTTTAAAATTTTTCATTTTAATATTGACATTTTCAATTTACTTTTTTATAATAATGACTAATATTCTTTTTGCCCTTTAATATTTTGAAAGTTATCAGCATGTTTTTTTCAATGCAATAAATTTCCCGACTGGAATTTTTAAACAACACAGGGTCCACTTATGAATGAAAGTCAGCTAAAATCAAAACAAAAAATAAAGCTGAGCCGCGAAACAGCTTTTGCCTCTGTACTGACCATTTTCATCGCTGCGATCATTGTCACTTTATGGCTGCTTGCCAGAAACTCCGAAGATAATCGCCTTCGCGCAATGACACGTGTAACTGCTGAACAAATGAAAACCCGATTGGAATCATGGATCAACACCAGACTTTCGGTCGTGCACCATTTAGGAGGGAAATGGTATTTTGAATATAAAGACAATCCTCAAAAATATGCCGCCGACGTAAAAAAATTCATTGATCTCTATCCCGGATTCCAGGCGATCAACTGGGTTGACAGAGATTACACCATTCGCCGAATCGTTCCTGTGAAAGGAAACGAAGCGGCGCTCGATAAAAACCTTCTCCACCACCCCAGTCCGGGAGTGTCCGATGCGATCCTTAAAGCAGCGCACACCGGAAAATTGATTCGCACGCCGGCGATTGATTTGCTGCAAGGGGGGCGCGGATTTGCCGCCTATTTCCCCATTTACGATTCACAAAAAAATTTAGCCGGATTCATCAACGGCGTTTTTGTGATCGACACGCTTGTCAACCAATGTTTCAGCGAGAAATCGCTGCGTGACAAATTCCGCTTTTCCATTTACGAAAACAGCGGCCTGCTCATTTATCGCCATCCACCCGATCTCGAAAAAATGTCAGAAAAATTTCGCGCCGAGACTCCTCTGCGCATTGTGGACAAAACATGGAAATTGTGCGTCTCGCCATCGGCTAAAATCCTGAATCCTGGCTATTACCGCGCCAATTTCATCGCGCTTTTTTGGGGATTAGTTTTAGCGTTGGCGACCGGTTATATTCTGCGATACGCTCTCAAAAGCAGACGCGACATCAAAAAAAGCGAAACCCGTTTTCAAGCCTTCATGGCGCATCTGCCGGCGGGCGTTTTCATCAAAAATCAGGACGGCCTTTTTACTTTCGCCAATCAATTTCTGATCCGCAATTTTGGCGCAGATCAATGGTTGAACCAATCGCCGGAGGCGCTGAAAAATGACTCCTTTGCCAAATCTTTTCAATCCGCTCCCGATGCCGCCGCAAACACAGATACCTCCGAGAAAGAGATAACTCTTCCTGACAAAAATGGCAACGAGCGCATTTACCACACCATTCAGTTTCCCATTCAATTAGACGAGACGACTTCCATTACCGGCGGCATTGTTTGGGACGTGACGCAACGCCGCAAAGCAGAGATGCAACTGCGGCGCTCCGTTGAAGAGAAAGAACTTTTGCTAAAAGAAATTCACCACCGCGTAAAAAACAACCTCCAGGTCGTTATGAGTTTGCTTTATCTGCAATCGAAAAAAATATCTGACCGCAAAACCGCGGAAATTTTTCGCCTCAATCGCAATCGCATTCGTTCCATGGCCCTGGTACATGAGCGGCTGTACAAATCTAAAAATTTTGCTAAAATTGACTTTCACGAATACATTCATACAATCGTCAGGGAATTGATTAACAGCTATTCTCAAACAGAAAAAGTCACTCCACATATTCAAGCTGATAAGATCCATTTAGAGATCGACCGCGCGATTTCTCTCGGGCTGTTGTTGAATGAAATCGTGTCGAATTCTTTGAAGCACGCATTTCCAAACAAAGACAACGGCAACCTTCACATTTCAGCGACATTGGACGTAAAAACGAACATGGTCACGTTGTCCGTCAAAGACGACGGAGTCGGTTTGCCGGATGATATTAAGGGCGAGGAATCTGATTCTCTGGGCATGTCGCTCATTCACACGCTCGTCGACCAGATTCAAGGAAAGATAGAAATAAAGCGGGAAGACGGCACAAAATTTATCATCTCTTTCCCGACAAGCTAATTTCGTCCCGAGCAGGCACACAAGCTTTCGATTAGCCGCGCGTGTCTATTTTGAGAAATGACAACTTTGAAAATTATTTTGCCTTTCCACGCGACGATGTCCGCCGTTCCGATTCGTCAGACTGCCAATTTTTTGATTTTCCAAAAGCAATCTCAAGAAAATAAAATTTTGACTTATCCGTCTTTGAAGTATTGGAAAATTTCAAGGGCAAAGTCTCAAATTAAATCAAAAGAATAAATTGTACAATCTTCCAAAATCTGAATTCAAAACGCAAAACAAAAATAAAATGATCTTGCAAAATTCATCAAATTACCCTCGCTGCGCGTATTAAAATTCGGGCAGATTTTTCAAATTAATGATAAATTTACTTGCTTTTATTCATTTTACTGGTTATTTTTGTGCTCACGATATTCGAAAAATTTAATGGGAGAAGCATATATTTTTTTCGAGTCACGGATTAAAACTGTTGGAGAAAGACATGGCAGAAGAGAAATCATTTCACAGTATTTGTCGTTGGACATTTAATGCGGGAAAAGGCGGATTTGTCCCAGCCGACATCAGACCCGAATGGTCGGCGGCCAATCTTCCCACTGAAGAAGTTATTCGCTTGATAAAAAGCAAAATTGTGCCGCGATTGCCGGAACACGTCGTGTTGGGATTTGAAGTGCATTACGACGCCGAAGTCAATGAAGAAAATGCAGCAGCGGTCGCCGATGCCCTGAGCGAGACAGGCATCTATTTGGCAATGATTACTCCCGGTGCGCACACACATTTTGCCTACGGCGGCATCGCCTCGCTGGACAAAAAAGAAAGAAAAGCGACCGAAAAGTTGGGTCAGAAAACCGTGGAAATTGCCTACGGGCCATTGAAAAAAGCCTGGCATCCGAACGAAGAATTGGCCCCGACACTTGTGCTATGGAACGGATCCTACGGCTACGACATTGCCACTGTCGGCATTCGCGAAATGTACAACAATCTCAAACAGAGCGTCGCCTCCCTGTGTCAATGGGAAGAGAAAAAAGGCGGAAAATTGTACATTGGATTCGAACCCAAACCCAACGAAGGCCATCCGGCGATGCTCATTCCCACAGTGGCGAGCGCGATCTTATTCTGGCGAAAATTGGAAGAAGAGTTCGGCACCAGCCGCAAGAAAAAAGGCGTCAACAAAGAATTTGGACATTCGGAAATGATCGGGCTGGATCATATTTATGACACCGTCGAAGAATTGGACAATGATGCCATGGTACACATGCATCTCAACAGTCAGGGCTACAACGACGGCATCATTTTAGGCGGACCGGGAAAATACGACATCGATCACGGCGCCCGAATCAACGGCATGAATATCACCATCGCCGGGCTCATTCAGCAAGCCGGCTACGCGCGCTGGAAAGGCCACGATATGCAGCCTCGCGCTTACGATAACGCGGATCAGGCGGTTGACCGCGTCGTGCGGAGTATTTTAAGCTGGGAAGCCTGCGAAAAAGCAGCACAGGAAATGGATTATCCGGAACTGATGAATTACTTGCAAAACAGAGAAACTGCCAAAGCCGAAGATTTGATGCGCAACGCTGTCGTCGAAGCGCAGTTAGCGTTTAATGATATGTATTAAACCAAAGCTGTGCTCCACCTATCAAGTGGAGTACAGCTTATTCGTCAGGATAAAATCGTCAAAATCAAAGCTGTACCCCACCCTAAAGGTGGAACACAGCTTGCGTAATTACTCCGCAGGGATCTCCAATTCTTTCCCCAAAAAATTCCGAAACCAAAACTGCAACGCTTCCCTACTGGCGTGATTGCGCTTCATTCCGCCAACTCCGTGTCTGGCGCCGGGATAAATCATCAACTCAAAATCTTTGTTCATATTTTCCAGCAAATTAATGAACTGAATAGTGTTCTGCATGTGTACGTTGTCATCCATAGTGCCGTGCGTGATCAGCAAATGTCCTTTGTATTTGTCCGCGTGCGTGAGCACAGAGCCGAATTTGTAACCTTCGGGATTTTCCTCGGGCGTGTCCATGTACCGCTCCGTGTAAATGGAATCGTACAGCCGCCAGTCCGTCACAGAATATTGTGCGACTCCGTGAGTGAAATAATCCGCGCCGTAAGTCAGTGCCATGCACGTGACGTAGCCGCCGTAACTGCCGCCGGTGATTCCGATGCGCGTCGAATCGATGAAAGATTTCTGGCGCAGCCATTTCACAGCAGCAATGTAGTCGTGCATTTCCCATTTGCCTAAATTTCTGTACATGAGCCACTCGCCTTTTTTGCCAAAATGTCCCGAACCGCGGTGATCTACCGCCATGACAATGATGCCGTTTTGCGCGAGAAAATAGTTGCCCAGCCAATAGGGAAATCTGTCAGCGACCGTTCCCATGCCAGGCCCGCCGTAAATGCTGATGATTACAGGATATTTTTTATTTTTATCAAAATCAGGCGGCAAATACCACATCGCCGGCAAATCGTAGCCATCGCCGGAGGGAATGGTGAACAGTTCGGTTTTTGCCAAATCGTACTCATCCATGATCGGCAATTTTCGATCCCCGAAAAGTTTCAGCGAGTTGCCGTTGGTATCAAACAGTTCCATTTTTGACGGCTGGGCAATATTGCTGTACGTGTCAATGAAATAGCTCCCGCCCGGAGAAACATTCACGCGGTGCGTCCCCTTTGCCTTCGTGAGCCGTTTTAAATTTTTGCCGTTCAAACCAACGCAATAAAGATGCGTTTCCAGATTATTCCCGAGCGTCCTGGTGAAAAATATTCGTTTGTTTGCCTCGTCCACCAAAGAAATTCTCGTGACAGTAAATTCCCCTTTTGTGAGACGCCTTTTCAAATGTCCGAGCATGTCAAAATAGTAAAGATGAGACCAGCCGTCCTTTGCCGTTCTGAGCAAAAAGCCGCTGTTGTCCTTGAAAAAATAAATATTTTCAAACCACTCTACCCACGTCGATTGCTTTTCCGAATAAATTGGCGTGATTTTCCCGCTTTCCGGATTTGCCGAATAAATTCGAATCTCATTCTGCCCCCGATTCATCCACTGAAAAAACAACTTCTTGCTGTTCGGCGTCCAGAAAGGCCAAGCAATGTACTGCTCCGAATCTCCGCGCGAGTCAACCCAAACTGTTTTTTTGTCTTTCAAATTAACAATGCCCAATTTCACATCAGGATTGGGATCGCCGGCCTTGGGATAATGCTCCATTTCCAGCGAGCCGTGAACGCCATCGGCGCGGAACAGCGGAAACTCCGGCACAGGACTGTCGTCAAAACGCAAAAAAGCGATCATTTCGCTGTTCGGCGACCACCAAAAAGCGGCATAGCGCGTCGGGCGTCCCAAAATTTCTTCGTAATAAACCCAGGAAGACCAGCCATTGTAAACCACATCCGAGCCGTCGGCGGTAAGCTGATGTTCCAGCCCGGTCTCCAAATCGATGGCGAACAAATTGTGCTCTCTCGTGAAAGCGACCCATTTTCCGTCCGGCGACAATTTCGGATTTTTCTCCGCTGCCGGATTGTCAGTCAACTGACGAAATTTGCCAGTTTTTGTTGAAAAATAGTACAAATCATTTTTCCGTTGAAAAATAAAACCAGTGTAATCATCTGTGTGCACTGAAGCCCCTTGCAAGGAATATCCCCGCGGCAGTTTGTCTTTATATTTTCCGTAATCGAAAAAGACTGAGTCCTTGCCCGTTTTGACATCGACTTTCACCAATCGTGCGGAGACACCTTTTTTGCGATCGGCGCGATCGTATTTCAAATAATGCGCATCGTCCGCCCATCCGCGAATACTCGGCAACGATCCCAACAATCGCGGCTCGCCGCGTTGATAAACCTGCTGATAAGTGAGCTTCTTTTTTTGACCCCAGAGATTTTGGAAATTGAAAAGAAAAGAAATAGAAAGAATAACACTGAAAAATAACAGAAAACGTTTACGCATTCCGACTCCTCCTCAAATTTTTTAACACATAGAACATAAGAAAAACAAATGTTTTTTGCAAGTCAAAAATTGATTTGCAGGAAATTCGGTAAAAAAAATGACATGATGGGCTTTCTTCAGGTCGAATAAGGGAGCATGAATCAGGCTCATGAATTGCAATTCAAAATTGAACGATCGGGAAAAGGGTTTCATTAACAAAGGAAAAATGGCAAAATGAACTCTTGATTTTTGGGAAAATTTTTAGTAATTTAGATCATTAATTTGCATTAAATGTTATAGAACAGGGAAAAAACATGATTCAAACAAGGATTCGACCCAAGCTGAGAATATTGATATTAAGTCTGTTTGTAATCTTTTTAGCCAGTTGTGATTTGTCCTCCAAATGGTTAGCCAAATCTCACCTGCATCACGCGCCGCCGATTCAGCTCGTCAAAAACTATCTGGAATTGCACTACACGGAAAATACCGCTATCGCTTTCAGCATGTTACAATCTGTGGACACTGGCATACGGCAATGGTTGATTTACGGACTTTCTTCAATCGCCATGATTTTTCTTATTTCTCTTATCTGGAAATTTCGCAAAGGAACTTTGTTCCCGCTGATTGCGTTGATGTTCATTCTCTCGGGCGCCATCGGAAATATTTCTGAACGCATCATGCGCGGCTATGTGATCGATTTTATTCATTTGCACTATTTTAACAAATGGAGCTGGCCGGTGTTCAACGTGGCGGATATTTTAATCACCATCGGCGCTATTTTGCTGGGCATTTTTATGCTCAAAAATGATGAAGATGAATCACCGGAATTGGGAATTATTGAAGAGGAAAAATTATGAACCTGCAGAATTTGCCGGAAGCGAAGCCAACTCTGGAACAGTTAAAATCCGACCTCGCGCAATTTTGCAACCAATTTTCCATTAAAAAATTCGAAGCCGACGATATTGTGGAACTGTTGGAAGACGGCGAAGAAGTGAGTTGGATTGTCGAACAGTTGCAGCGGGACGATGCTGATCTCGATCGCGAAAAAGCCGTGAAAATTCTGTCCGGAATTCGTGAATACGTCGCCCCTGAAGAAGAGCCAGAAGAAACAGCCGAAGAAGTTGAAGTAATTAGCGAGCCCAGCGTCTCTGCCATTGACCAGTCTACTCCTCAGGAGAAAATCGACTTCGGCGACATCGACTTGAAGGAAATCGCTCCGGCGCTGGAACAGATGACCGGTGAAAAACTGGACTCCGGCATGCTCAAACAGATGGAAACGATGTTGCAGGGCGATCAGGGCAAAATTTTGAGCGATTTTGCTCTCTGGTGCCAGGAGCAGGGAATAGACATGACCGCGATAAACGATCCGAAAAAAATCGACGAATTGCAACAGCAATGGATGCAAACGCCTCGCCCGATGTTCGATGGCAAAACGCCGGCGGAAATGTCCGCATCAGACGGACTTCCCGGCTTAACAAAAGTGGAAACTTATCACCGCGAAACGCCTAAAGTCGGCAGAAACGACCCCTGTCCCTGTGGCAGCGGAAAAAAATACAAAAAATGCTGTGGGAGAAATTTATAGCTGCTCCGATGAAAACACGAAATATTTCGTCTTTCAAGATAGTAAATTTCCCCTGTTCTTTTTTGCCAACTTAAGACAGAGCCGAAAATTTGCTATTTTGAAAAAAGTCGAGAGGATGGAATGGGGCGACTGAAACGAGATTTAACGTTCTTTGATCTGACGATGATCGCCATTGGTTCAGTGATTGGGTCCGGAATTTTTTTGACGCCGTCGCTCATCGCCAAAGCGCTTCCTTCTCCGGCGTGGATACTTTTCGCCTGGGTACTCGGCGGCGTCATGGCGCTAACGGGTGCGCTGACCTATGCAGAATTAGCGAGCATGATGCCGCAAGCAGGCGGCGTTTACGTCTATCTTGTCAAGGCTTACGGAGGTTTGTTTGGATTTTTGTACGGTTGGGTTTACTTTTTTGTAGTCAATACCGGCGGAATCGCCGCGTTGAGTATCGCATTTTCCACCTATTTCAGCTATTTCGTACCGCTGAATGGCACAGGACTGAAATTAGCCGCGATTGGCGGCATTTTTCTTCTCACGACAATCAATGTCATCGGCGTCAAAGCCGGGGCGATTTTTTCCGATTTATTTACAGTGTTGAAAATTATCGGCATTGTGGGATTGATCGCTGTCGGTTTCGGAATGGGCTCCGCGTCCACGACAAATTTTTCTCTCATATCAACACAGTCGCCATCGCAACTATTCGTTGCATTGGCGGTAGCAATGGTCGGAGTGATCTGGTCCTGCGGCGGCTGGCAGCATGTCACTTTTGCCGCCGGAGAAGCAAAAAATCCGCGCCGTGACGTGGCCCGGGCGATGATTGTCGGCGCCATCGTGGTCACGGGAATTTACTTATTGACTAACGTCGCCTACCTGTTTTTGCTTTCGCCTGCTGAAATTGCTGCGTCCGGACATGTGGCAGCCGACGCTGTCGAGCGCGTGCTCGGCCATGCCGGCGGCGGCTTGATTGCACTGGCCATTTTCATTTCCACTTTTGGCACTGCCGGAATTTACACGCTGACGGCGCCGCGCATCTATTTTGCCATGGCGAGAGACGGAATTTTCTTCCCCAAAGTCGCCGAGGTTCATCCGAGGTTTCGCACGCCCGCCTTTGCCATCATTTTCCAATCGGTGTGGGCGATTGTGCTGATTTTGTTCTGGGGAACTTTTGAAAATCTGATTTCCTACGTTGTCTTTACCGATGCCATCTTTTTTGCGCTCACTGCCGTGTCGATTTTTGTGTTCCGCAAAAAAATGAAATCCAAAAAGCCAAAATTCCGCACGCCGGGGTATCCGTTCACACCATTGGTTTTCATCGTTATTGAATTGTGGTTTTTGTTCGTCATTGTGGCAGAAAAGCCGTTGGAATCGCTGGTCGGTCTGGGATTTTTAGCGCTGGGTGTTCCGGTTTATTTCCTCTGGAAAGCGAGAGGCAAGAAACTAAATTTTTTGAGTGAGAAATAAAATAAGCCCGCAAAGAGGAAAAATCAATTGCGGGCATTAACTTTCATCTGAAATTACTCCAACCCAAAAACATCCCGATAAGCCGCCGCTGTTGCGGCAAAAGTAATCGGCAATGCAATCAAAAAACCGACGCCGAGTAGCAGCAATCCGACAAACAAAAGAATGTACAGCAAAAACATGAACACGCTGAATTCAAAAATATTTGCCTGCACTGTTTTGCGACTGGTCTCCATCGCCTGCCAGAAATCCAGATTTTTTTCAAGAATTAGCGGAAAAGCGAACATGTACAGCGCCGACAGCACGATTCCGGGAATGATAAGAAAAATAAATCCCACCGAGACGAAAACCGAAATTAACAAATCAGCGAGAACGGCGGCGACAAAAAAATTGAATCCGCGGCTGATGTCTCCGATTTGCATGGGCTTGCCGCGCATTTTTTGAAAAATGACATAGTAAATGCCTACGGTCAAAGGCCCGGCGAAAAGAAATTTCAGCAACAGCGTGGATGAGGCCGCGAGAACGACGACCACGTAAATGATGGTGATGATAATAAATTCCCAAAAATTTGCAAAAACCAGGTCCCAGCCTTCGTTGACCCATTTGGCGATATTGACTGTTACTTCCGGGGTTGTTTTGTTTGTGGGTGTATTCATGATTTTCCTCCAAATTCTGCAAAAATTCCAAATGCCAGTATCTAAATTCCCGTCGGGCACGAAACTCAAACGACCGAAACGCAGCGAGATGTGGTCCACCTTTTAGGTGGGTACATCTGGTGTTCCCATGAAAATTGTCCGATACTTTTATTCAAAAAAGAGATTTTTTAGTTTTGATGCCTATCTTTGAAAATTAGAAACCAACCGGTTGCAATCACTTTTTCCGCAAATAAATATTCCCTTCCGACACGCTGACAATCATTTGCGCCGTTGGTCGGGAGCCGATGCTTTGTCGGCACCGTTGGCCGTCTTCGATTTTGGAAATTTTTAAACCGAAGTCGTTTCGGATTCTTCCTTCCTCCGTTTTCATATCAAATTCACAGCCAATAGCGTCGGGAAAGTAGATGGTAACATTTCCTTCGTCTGTGTACAGGCGGTAGGAATCAAATTTTCTTTCAGCGAGCGAGATTTCGATATTTCCCTCGTCCGTTGTCATCGTGGCGCGGCGGGCGTAAAATTCAGCGCAGTAAATTTTGCCTTCGTCGCATTTAATGGACGCCCGATCGGAAAAGGAATTCTCAAGGCGAATATCGCCCTCGTCGGTGCGTATTGTGATTTTTCCGTCGGTCGCTTTCAGACCGGAACAGGTGACGTGGCCTTCGTCGCTAACCAGTTTTATGTTTTCGGCGGAAATATTTTCGCAGTCAATATCGCCCTCGTCCACTTGAGCGGTTAGCGAGCCGCTGCAATTTTTCACCGCGATTTTTCCTTCGTCGGTCGTCAGGTTTAATTTCACATCCCGCGGAACAATTAAACGAAAATGTACCACTGGCGAGTGAGGGAAATTGGCCCAGGTATCGGGGTCGAAAAGATCCCAAAAGCTGAAATTCCTTTCCTGCCTGGGCTCGATGACTTTTACGCGCAGCGTGTGCAGCGAATGAAAAATGTCGATCTCAGTATCTTTGAGTATTTTCTCAGCCATCTCCTTGCTTTTGCCGTAGGCAATTTTTGTCCAGGAAATTTGAATATCCGATTTGTCCCAGCTATCGACTTCGATATTCCCGTCCTCGTTGGAAATGGAAATGGCAGCACCCGCCTCGATGGCAAAAGTTTTTTGCTCGGTTTGTGTCGCTTTTTCCCTGGCAAATACTGCTGTCGACAGCAGTGAAACAGCGATCAGAATGATAATTTTCTTCATGGCTTTTCTCCCGATAATTTATCGAAAAAGAACATTCAATTCGCCGACGCCGCTGTGAATTGCCAGCGAAAGCGTCCGAGTTTGCTCGTCGTAATTTTGACTGAAATAATAGCGCCCGCGCTTTTCAAACTCATGGCTGATGTTTTGATTGGTCAAAAAACCAAAAGTAGTGCTGCGCAATTTGATCCCGACGTCGCGAGGTAAAATGACTTTGGTGGTGCCCATGTCCAGGTCGATGTCCGCATGAGCGGATTTGCCTCCTTGACCGCGAAAATCAATTTGCAACTCGCCAATGCCGCCGTTGATTCGACCGTCTTCAAAGCGCGCGTTTCCCAGATGCTGCAATTTCGCGGAGCCGATTTTTACGTCAATGTCGAGGAATTCCATGGCGATACGATTTGCCTCAGCGAAATCGACGTTGACTTCGCCGGCGGTGGTTTGCAATTCGAAATTTTTCAGAGACAATCCGCCGACGTCAAGGTCGATTTTGCCGGCTTTCATTTCGCTGGAAAATTCAATAGCGATATCATCCGGCAGGTAAATTTTAACTGTGGAAGACTGTTCATCTTTAGTCGATTTCAGCCACTTGTCATGATCGAGAGCAACAGATAATTCATTGTCTTTCTTATTAAAATCGATTTCCAGGTCGTCAAATTTTTTGTTGATCCGTCCGGCAATTCTTATCTGCGCCGAATGATTGTGTTTTTCGACAAAAACCTTTCCGGCGTCGATTTGAATTACCAGTTTGAGTGTTTTATTTTTGGGGACATCAACTTTTCGTTCAATGGATTGAAAGTCCTGCGCTGAAAGCTGTAGCGTTGAAAAAAACAACACCGCAATCAGGCAGATAATTTTTGTGCGCATCGCATCCTCCTTAATTGGCGGAAAAATTTGTATTAAATGAGCAACCCTTTGTCCAACAATTTTTGACGCAACCGATCTTTCAACTCACTCGTTTCCAATTCCCAGGCAGAGATGAAAATATCTTCCAGATCGTAACTCATCAATTCGTATTCACCTCTCGGGCTGAACGGCGACACTTTTGGCGTGTAATCTTTACGCCAGCTTGCTAAAATTTTCCGAATGCTCTGACGAATCCCGACTTCCGGTTGATAGCCCAATTCCTGTCTGGCTTTTTCGATGTCGGTTACGAATGAGTATTTGTAAACATAAGGAAAATAATATGTTATCGAAACCAAATCGCGAAAAATCGAATGAGGAATGTTAATTATTTTTACTCGTTCTTCCATTGCCGCAGCAATCAAACGAATGAACTGATTGAGACCGATAGCCTCTGCGCCGGCAATGTTGTAACATTTTCCCACGCCGTTTTCTTTCACAATCGCCAGCAAGAATGCCTGTACTAAATCATCGATGTAAACCGGCTGGAAAAGATTTTCGCCGGAACCGGGAATGAGAATTTTTTCTCTGCCGTGCTTGAGACGGTCGATGTAATACCATTCGCGCATTTCGCCGGGGCCCATAATTTCCGCCGGCCGTAGCGACACAAAAGGAAATCCGTTTTTGTCAAATTGTTCCGTGAGGTATTCTTCAATCAGCGTTTTATTGTACGCGTAGCTATTTCCCGGTTCGGTGTCAAAAAGTCTCCGATTGGGAATCGGCATGAGCTGGCGTTCGCGAAATTCTTTTGTCAGAGCAACCGCCATGGAACTGGTAAAAATGTATTTTGCGATCTTGTCGCGAAAAATTTCTACTACCTGTTCTGCATCTGACGGAAAATAAGCGCTGGTGTCAATGACCACGTCAAACTGGCGATTTTTTAGCAAAGAACGAAATTTATCCGCATCCTGTCTGTCGCAAATCAACCATTCCACGTCCTCGTAAAAAGGAAAAATGTTGCGACGCGTGCCGCGATTAAGCAAAGTTACATTTTGATTTCCTTTGAGCAAAGCCTCCGTCAAATATTTCCCCAAAAATCGCGTCCCGCCGATAATCAAAACATCCATCGTTTCACACCTCTATTTTTTTTAATTATTACAAATTTTTCACATTCCAGCGTTTGTAATTAACAAATTTTTTCGATGGATGTCAAGGAAATTTTGTTGTATCGCCAGAGAGTTAGTATTATTAACGAGGAAATCAGGAAAAAGTTACTTTTGCAGGGAATGTTTTTTCGCAACTGTGCGTTATCTTTGAAATGGCGCCCAACTTCTCACCTTCAGATTTTAAATTTCAAAACCCAGGCCTGCTCGCACGGCGGATTTTTTCGAATCGACTGGGGAATTTCCACGACGAAGCCAGTACCGACTTTTTTCCAGGTCAGCTTTTCCCTAACACCGAGCAGAAAAATTGCCGCTTTGTCCGCCGGATGAATATTTTTTATATGAATCCTTGCCGGCGGCGCAGACTCGTCATCTTTCGGTAGATAAATCGCGTAAACGATGTTTTTATTCTTCTTTTTTGTGAAGCAGACATTCCCGTCCTTGTAGGGCGCAACGACGCGCGTTCCGTAAATTGCTTCGCTGTTCACTTTCATCCACGAGCTCATTCCTGCGAGCATTTTGTAGGCGCCGGCCTGCCAAGTTCCGTCAGGACCGGGAGCGATGTTGAGCAGCAAATTTCCGCCCTTAGCGACAATGTCGACCAGTAAATGCACAAGTTCGCGGGCTGATTTATATTTTGCATTCGGAGTGTAAGACCAGCCGCCGCCGGAGATGATGCACGATTCCCAGGGATAAGGAATGGGTTTGGGCGGTACGACATTTTCCGGTGTCAAATAATTCTGATTGGGGCCAGGAACGGCACGGTCAACAACAATCAGTCCCGGCTGTTTCTCGCGCGCTTTTTTCACCAACTCGTCCATACGAATATCCTGATTCACGATGCGCTGTTTTAAAAAACCGGATTTTGTTTTTTGGGCTGCTCTTTCGTAATATTTTCTGATCTCCTCTTTGCTCTGTTTCGCGACCCAACCGCCGTCGAGCCACAAAATATCGATTTTGCCGTAGTTTGTCATCAACTCCAAAATTTGGTTGTGCGTGAATTGCACAAATTTTTCCCATTTTTCAGGATAGAGCACCGGGTCATAATTTACGTTGCGATCCAGCGGCGGGAAATAGGGAGCCCAATAAAATGGACTGTGCCAGTCCGGTTTGGAAAAGTATGCGCCGATCATAAAGTCCTGGTCGCGGAAAGCGTTGAAAATTTCTTTTGTCACGTCGGCGCGCGGATCGTTGTGAAAAGGACAGTCCTTTCCTGTAATTTTGTAATCTGTCTCTTTTGTGTCCCAGAGACAAAACCCGTCGTGATGTTTGGTCGTAAAAACGACATATTTCATGCCCGCGTCTTTGGCAGCCTGCGCCCATTTTTCCGGATTGAATTTTGTCGGATTAAAAGTTTTGATCAAAGCTTCGTATTCTTTTTTGTACTCAAAATAGTTCTGCGGATTCGAGCCTTTTTTCCTTGCGCACCAGCCGTAATCTTCCGGACAAATCGACCACGACTCAACTATTCCCCATTGGCTGTAAGTTCCCCAGTGCATCAACAAGCCAAATTTCGCATCCTGCCATTGTTCGAGTTTCTCCGCGACCAGCTTGTCTGAAACTGGGTAGTATTTGTATTGATTTTCGTGTTGGGACTTTGCTTTCCCTGGAAAAATCAAAACAAAAAACAATGTGCACAATTGCAAGGAAATGATTGTTTTGATCATGTAGGTTTTTCCTCTAATTTTTTTTACGGCACGCGGATTTGACCAGTATCACAGATAAAAATAAGCAAATCCGCGACTATCGGCAAAATCCGTGTGCATCCGCGTTCTATCTCAGATTAATTCTTAAAAAGGCCGATTAATACGAAAAGTCACCACCATCGGCTTGCCTTTTTCGTCCATGCGTTTGGCAAAATTTAGTCGCACGTTTCCTTCCTCATTGCTGATGGCGAAACCCAGCGATGTGTACAGATCGTCCCAGCCGAGATCGTCGTAGCCCTGATGGTAATCGAGCGAATCGCTCACGTTCCACAAATATCCGGCATCCGCGAAAAGGATCAGATTGAAATCTGTAAACCCAAACACATCGTTCATCGGATTGTGGTCGTTGTAAAGTCGGTATTCCAGACTGGCGACGACCATGCGATTGCAATTTTCGAATTCTTTAAATTCATAGCCGCGCAGCGCAGAGAAACCACCAGCGTCGAACAAATATTGCCGCGGCAAAACGCCGCGCGATGATCCGGCGCGAATGCGGAAATCCAAATTTTCGCCGTAAGTCACCGGCTGGTAGCGGCGGATATCCACAATGTAGCGGTCGAAATCCACGCCGGAAGTCACGTCATTGAAATCCGGGCCGGCGAATTCAGCGAAAAGAGAGACAAACCACCCTTTGTTCGGATATTTGTAGCTGTCGCGGGTGTCGATTTTCAGACTCGCCCGGACGCTGTTGTATTCTAATTCGTCGATGGCGGGATTGGGTCGAAATTTCTTGTCGCCGCCAAAAATCGACCAGTTGGTCTTTTTTCCCAGCCCGATGTGATTCTGGTGATGATAGCCGGCGTGCAGCGTGGCAATTTCCGAAATTTCAACATCCGCGTACACAGAATAACCCTCTTCGCGGTAAAAATCCTGAAAATCTTCGCGAATCAAAATCGCCGCCAGCGAATTTTCAAACGTGGGCATGATCCACTCGTCTTCGGTTTTGGTGAAATCGTGAGTTTCCACGCCAATGATGGGACCGTATTTGCCTAAAAATCGCCTTTCCAGACCGAGCTGGTAGCAAGCGCGTTTTCCGGCAAAACCGTAGCCAATGTCTCCGTACAAGTCGAACAGCGCCCGGTTGTCTTCGTAGCGATTCTTCACTTTTCTCAGTCCCAAGAATAGTCCCTCCACGCGATTGTAGCGAAACAGGAACGATTCATCTCCAAATTCAGAGCGATAGCGATGTTTTTTCCTGCACGATTTTTTCTCCCACTCATAGCCGCGCTTGGGACCGACGGAAATGCCGCCGACACCGACGTTGACATGTTGACCGCCGTCGTCAACTTTGACGCCGGTGATATTGGTCTGCACAATGTCGCCGCCCACGCGAGCATTTTTGTGGCGATGAATTTTGCCGCCAACGCTCACGACATCGCCGGAAACCAAGGCTGTAGAATCCAAATCCACGCTTCCCAACACTGAAACAACGTCGCCGTCGACTTCGCCTTGCACATTGATTGTGCCGCGGATTGTGACCACGTCGCCGCGGATGATTTCATTGGGCTCAATGGAGACGTCGCCCCAGAAACGAAAAACGTCGCTTTTTTCATCGCGCTCCAGATAGCGTTTCTCAATTTTATCCCGCAATTCATCGTCATTTTTTGTCTCATTCTCTTGCGCAATTTTCGTCTCTTCGCTCAATTGTAAAACATTACCGGTCACCAGCGCTTCGTCTGCCAGATCAATTCGTCCCAGATAATTGACGACATGGCCGTCCACCGCGCCGCTGGAGTCAATTTTTGTCGTGCCAGAAAACTGGTACACGTCGCCCTCGGTTCGTCCGGCAATTTCCAGATCATGGTTCAGGATCAAAATATCCCCTTTGACGTTCACCGTGTCGGCGATGGTCGTGTCTGAAATGAAAATATTTAGCGGGAAACCGTAACCCACAAGCGTGCGTCCGCCAATTACTTTGGCGCTGTCGTTTTTGATCTGCACAAGATCGCCGGCGATTTGAGCGCCGCTGTCTGCGGCAACTTCGCTCTCAAAAGAGATTACGTGACCGTAAATCTTTGCTCCGGGCTGCAAATTTACCACGCTGCGAATGGCGACAATGTCCCCATACAGAGCGCCGTCGATGATTAGGTTGCTGGATTCAGCGACAATGTCCGCCTCGATGACTTCGTCTTGCTGAATTTCCATTTCGTCTTTTTGGTAATGAATCAGTTTCTTTTTGCCGTGAGAAAAAGTCTCCATCGCCATCGCTTGTGCGATTGAGGAATAAATGAGCAACGCAAAAATCAAAACAAAAGCGAAAAAAAGCAGAATCAAAAAAATGATCTGTTTGGTCTGTGACGATTGCATGATTTTCTCCTGATTTATTGTCATTGGGCATTGTCATTTGAAATTCGGCATTGCCTGGTAATGTTCAGTTTCATTGAGGCAAATCATGTGCCTAAAAAGTTGGTGGTAATTGACATTAAAAAACAAGAGGTTAACGTGAGGCAAAAAAGCATTGTTGTAAATTGACACAGGGGCAAAAGTCACAGGTGTTGCAAAAATACACAGAACTTGTTCGTATTTTTAACGTGATCCTTTTAAAGCTTTAAAACTTTTGAATGAATTAGTTCAATTTTTGGATTGATAAAATTGGTCCTTTTAGTGAGTTATTTAATAATATGAATGACCAGTTAAAAAATATTCTTGTAAATATTACGTTTAAAAATAATGTAGGGGATGCATATATGCGTCCCCTACAACCTAATTTCAACAAAAATAGTTGATCGTAAAATTTAACTGGTCATTGGTATTTAATAGTCATTTCCGACAAAAAACCACCAGCAAAATATCATGCGCCATGCCGCTGATCGTGGCAAAAAGCACAATGATGATGTGAATCACAAGCAAAATCACATCCGGCGAATGGTGGAAAAGAAAATATTTCAAAAGCGTTGAAAGAAAAAAAGGCAAAAAAATGAGCACCGGCAGCAGTGTGTATTTCCGAAAAAATCCGCGCCACAGTCCGCGGCTAAACCAGGCAAAAGGGAATAGCAGAAAAAAACAAATTTCGACTAACATGTGGCCTGTATTTTTTACACCAAACAGCAGCGGCAGGTAAAAACTGGTATCGTAAATCATGGGGCGGATCAATTTCCCTTTTCGAAACAAGCGAATTTCTCCGCGATTGAAAGTCACGGCAAAGGTTTGCGGGTGATTGGCTGACAAAACAGGCGAGCTGAACAGACTTACTAACGAGCCATTCTTCCCGGTCAGCGGCGTGCGCACGCGAAAATTCAACCGATTTTTGACCTGACCTAACGTGAAATTTCGGCTGACCGGATCTGCGGACAGAGAAACAATTCGCGCCGGACCTGACTGATTGAGCGTTGTCGGCATAAAAGTAATCAGCACAGTGATTTCATTGGCGCGACGAAGCCGATCAATCAAATTTTTTGCCGGTTTTCTCGACTTCAGCAGAGAATTATTTTTAATGGAAATAAATTTTTTTTGCGCGTTCAGACGCAGCGCAGAATGCGAAGCGATAACCAGATCGCTCGCGCCGGTTGAATCAGCCAGATTGTTAACGGGAAATTTGCTGAAATCAAAAGAACAAACAGGTTGCGGCGATACGGTTTGAGCAGGAGAAGTTTTCGCATTTTGCTCAATCAAACGATCAATTTCACGGCTTTCGAGACACCGATTAAAAATCTGTAGCTCGTAAATCGAACCTTTCCAGGGCCTGTCGCGCGTGGCTTCGTTTCCGAGGAGCAGGTAAAACTGGTCGTCCCAATTGCGAAAAGTATTCAGCAGAGACGGCAAAAGGAAAATGGCTGTCAGAATGAGTGCGTACAAAAAAACTCCCGTTCGCAAAAACTTTTGGGAACGCGTACGGATACGGCTCACAAAATCTTTGATCGGCGCGCTGGGAAAACGGATCGCCAACATGGCGCCGCCAAAGCCGCCGACGGTATTGTTGATGACATCGATGGTGGACGTTATGCGCGGCAAAAACATCTGTGAGGTCTCGACGCTCACGCTGATGAGGAAGCTGATCGCTGTCGCGGCGATGATGGCGAAGCGATTGGCAACGCCGGAATTTTTGAACAACAGCGCCGCCCAAAAACCGATGGGAGCGAGCATGAGCAAATTAATTGTCAAGTCTGGAAAACTGGTCGTACCCGCTAATGCGGAAAGATAGCCGCGGCGAAAAAGCAAGTACCGCTGGAAATAAAACATGGAAAATCGAAACGGCGACAATGTCAGCAAATAAACCAGGCTCAAATACAAAATGACAAGAGACAAAATGGCGCTGACGAAAATTCTCTGGCGGGCGTTTTCTTCATTTTGCCGCAAAACTTGCTGAGCCATATTCCTCTCTGGTGTTGTCAGTGCAAATTAGTGAACAGTTAATACATTCAACGCCTTTGGAATGGGGAAAGTTTAATTTGGATTGGAAATAATTGTGGGTTTCATTAGCCGCCAGAATTCGAAATGGTCAGGGAAAATATTTTCAAAAATTGAGCATCATGACAAATCATAGTGATTATTCAAAGGAAAATTGAACCACCACCACAATTTTTGTGGTGTTAACAAAATAAAGAATAAGTAGTTAACTGCCCTGTCAGTTTTAATTTACATTTATTACTTACTCAATTTAGCAACTTTTCGGAATTGCCCCCCAACCCGAAAAGAAATTTGTGAATGAAGACAACTCTCACCGCTGAAATTTTTTGGGAAAAGTAACGACAAATTTCGCGCCTTGGGAGCGGTCAATGTCCATTTTTCCTTCCAATTGATCAGTCAAAGCGCGGAGCAAACGGGAACCCATGGTCTCTTCCAAAGGGAAATTTTCCGGCAAACCCACGCCGTCATCGGCGACGGTGAGGGAATAGGATTCACCCAAATCCTCGAAACGAATCAGAATCGTGCCGCCTCTTTTGTCGGGAAAAGCATATTTCAACGAGTTTGTCACTAATTCGTTGATGAGCAGACCGCTGGGGATAGCTTTGTCGATCCCCAGCCGCGCGTCACCGCCTTCAACCACGAGCGATACCGGTGATTCTGGCGAATGATAGGCAAGAAACAGACCGCGCGCCAAACTTTTGGCGTAATCGACAAATTTGATTTCCGCTAGGTTGTCCGATTTGTACAATTTTTCGTGAATGAGCGCTAACGTGCGAATTCGGCTAACAGATTTCCGGAAGACGTCTTTTGCCTCTGGCTGGTCAATTCTCGCCGCCTGCAAATTCAACAGACTGGAGATAATTTGCAGATTGTTTTTCACGCGATGATGAATTTCATTGAGCAAAAGCTCTTTTTCTCGGAGTGAAGCTTTTAATTGTTCTTCAAAGGCTTTTCTTTCGCGAATGTCTCGGGTGACAGACAGGATCGAGAACTCGGCAGAATCGGAATTCGGTTTTAATTGCTTGCTCTTTGTCTCTACCCAGGTAAACGAACCGTCTTTGCAGCGAAAACGATACTCCACAGAGGAAATCACATCCTTCTCCAAAACTGATTGATGTGAGTTTTTGACGTCATTCAAATCATCCGGATGCACAAAATCGTAGCAAATTTTTCCGAATAATTCATGAGCCTGATAACCAGTAATCTCTTTTGCTGACGGGGAAACGTACAAATACTCCCCTAATCGAGTACACTTTGAAATAATGTCGGAAGCATTTTCCGCTAACAAGCGATATTTCTCTTCGCTGATGCGGAGCTTTTCCTGCGCCAGACGGCGTTTTTGTCTTTCTTCGACTAATTGCAGCGCCCGCTCAATGGCTGGCGTTAATCTGGCAAGGCGATGTTTGAGCACATAGTCAATGGCGCCGGATTTCAGCGTTTCTATTGCCAGTTCTTCTCCGATAGTGCCGGAAATGATAACGATCGGCGTGTCCGGATAGGATTTTTTCAATTCAGTGATCGTTTTAAAGGGGTCAAACGCCGGCAGCGAATAATCCATTAAAATAATATCGTACTCATTTTTCTTCAATCCGGCGAGCAGTTCCGATTTATTTTCAACGTGAGTGAGCGCAAAGGGAAATCTCTCGCTGAAAAATTGCGCCTCCACTAATTCAACATCTTTCAGTTCATCTTCCAAATAAATGATTTTTACTTTTTTTTTCATTTGTCAATGGTCCCGTTTCTCTGTTAATCTCAATCACTAATATTTAAAAAAAAGATGAAAGAGTCAATGAAAATATTGCAAAATCGCGAAAAAGTATTGATTGATGCTGACGACGATGCGCTACGGCGCTACCTTCCCTGAAGCGTCAAAATTAAAAATAAATTTGCACCTTTACCAGCAGAAATGCAACTAATTTTTTATTCCAAGGCGCAGAATCCTACTGGGAAACTTTGTTCAGCTTTATCCAAAAATCTCCCAGCATTCTTACCGCCTGTTGAAATTCGGAAAAATTGACCGGTTTAACCACGTAAGCGTTCACGCCGTAGTAATAGCTTTTATTAATATCACGTTCCATTCCTGAAGACGTCAGCATAACCACCGGTATTTGTTTGAGTTCGGGATGGGCTTTCACTTCGCGCAGCACTTCGTGCCCATCAATTTTAGGCATTTTGATATCCAACAAAATTAAAATCGGATTTTGTTTATCCCGCTTGCTAAATTTCCCCCGACGAAAAAGATAATGCAGAGCTTCTTCACCATCATTAACGACAGCGATTTCTTGCCGTGGCACACTCACTTCCGCCAGAGCGGAGAGAGTGAGTTCAATGTCATTTTGGTCGTCTTCTGCGAGGAGAATTTTCGGGGAGTCTGTCATTCGCTGCTTCCTTTCCCTGTTTTTGGTAATGTGAAATAAAATGTCGCCCCCTTGTTGACTTTTGCCTGTGCCCAAATTTTTCCGCCGTGTCGCTGAACGATTCGTTTGACGTTGGCGAGGCCGATTCCGATACCCTCAAAATCTTTTTTGCTGTGGAGTCTTTGAAAAACGCCAAATAATTTGTCCGCGAATTTCATGTTAAAGCCAACGCCGTTATCTCTGATGGAAAAAACAAATTGATCGGCTTCTTCCTGGCAGGAGATTTCGATTTTAGCAATGCGACGGCGTCGCGTAAACTTGAGTGCATTGCTGATCAGATTTACCCAGACCTGACGAATGAGCATTTCGTCACATTCTGGTTCAGGCAATGGATCAATTTGCCATTTAATTTTTCGTTGCTCCGTTACAAATTTCAAATTGTCAAGAACGTTGTTAATGACCGCATTCATAGCCACTTTTTTCAAATTCATGCTCACGCGGCCCATGCGCGAGAACTGCAACAGACTTTCTATTAATTGTGCCATTTGCTGCGCCGCGTCGGAGATGTTTTCCAGATAATGCTGCGCGGGTTGTTCCAAATTGTCTTTAAATTGCTCCAGCAGCATTCGGGAAAAACCATCGATATGGCGCAGCGGAGCGCGCAAATCGTGAGAGACAGAATAGGCAAAAGACTCCAGATCCTGATTTGCTTCTTGCAACCGTACATTTAGATTCTCAAACTGATTACGGGATTCATTGACATCTTCCAGTAAATAAGTCAGCGCTTTCTGGGATTCCTCTAATTTATTTGTTTTTTCTTCCAACTCGCGCGTGCGCTCGGCGACCATTTTTTCCAGATTTTCCGTATATTTTTTTACTTGAGCCTCGGCGTGTTTTTGTTCAGTAATATCAATACCTATCGACCACGAAGTCCAGCCAGGAATAGGAACTTCTGCGGAAATATTATGCCAGGAAATGACCCGTTCTTCGCCACTTTTAGTTGTGAGCGTCATTTCCCAACCAGAAAATTGGTTTCTTCGTTCTTTCCATTCTTTGAGCAAAGAATGGAGATATTTTTTGTCAGGATAAAGCAGATTGAGTGCATTGGGATTGCCAACTATTTCCTTGGCGGAAAATCCTGTCACGTGCTCACACTCCTTGTTCCAAAAAACGATTTTCTCCTTTTCATCGAAAGCATCCACCATGACCGGAATATTTTGCACAATGAGACGAAATCTCTCCTCGTTTTCGCGCAGCGCCTTTTCCGCTTCTTTTGCCTCGGTGATATCAAGAAATGCTGTGGCAAACTGTCCTTTTTGCGGAGAAAACACAGCAACGATGAAATGTTTTCTCATTGTTTCAAAAAAGTTTTCGAAAATAAGCGGTTTTCTTGTCTCGGAGACGCGGGCATAGACAGCGAGAAACGGCGGCGGCTCCATTTGATAAAGTTTTGAAGCTAATTCCCCATTCGCCTGATCCCTAGGAATTCCGATGAGTTTTTCGAACGCCGGATTGACATCTAAAATACGATAGTCCACTGCCTTGCCGCTTTTGTCGTAAATAATTTCGTGCAGAGCAACTCCTTCATTGAGCGAACTGAACAAGGCGCGATATTTGCGCTCGCTGGCGATCAGCGCCTCTTCAGATTGAACTCTGTCAGTAATATCCATAGAAACGCCGCCTATCAGGGGCTCTTCCGTTTCCCTTTGGATAACAAATTTTCTTGTTTCAAAAATTCGCGGTGTCCCTTCTTTATCAGGGAGAGTTTCAATCGTCTGAAGCAATCCTTGTGCCAGAGTCTTCAAATCATCTGCACGCATTTTGTTACTCACGGGCTTGGGAAATAATTTGTAACAGTCTTTTCCGAGCCAATGTCTGGCATCAAATACATCGGTCATATATTTATTCACATAAAGAATGACACTATTTTTATCTTTGATGAAAACTCCGGCCGGTAACTCGTCCATAAAAGTGGCAAACTGGCGCTCACTCTCGCGGAGTTTCATCTCAATTTCTTTGTTGACAGAAATGTCGCGCGCAATCAGCAAAAAGGCAAGCTCGCCGTAAAATTCGGTGCGAGCAACTACCGAGGAATACCAATGAATTTTTCCTCTTTTATCCTTAATCCGAAATTCGATCGGAAGTGAAATATCTAACGGGCTTTTGACGAAATTTTTCATTTTTTCTATTATTATCGGCGCATCATCGGAATAGACAAACTCTAATCCGCGGTCATGTTTTTCAATGTCACTGATCGAATAGCCGGTCTGATTTTCCAGCGAAGGACTGGCAAACTGAATTCTGAAATTTTTATCAAAAATCAACACAATATCCGGAATAGTTTCCACAAGCGACCGATAATGTTGCTCGCTTTGTCTTAATTCCCGTTCCGCACGCTTGCTTTCCGTGATATCCATCACAGTAAAAGTAACGCCTTTTTCCAGATCGGACAAGTCAATCGCCGATGAACTGATCAACACGTCGAGTATTTTCCCTTGTTTGGTTCGAAACTGAGTTTCAATGGTACCTTTCCCCGACTGTTGAATTTGCTCATATTTTTCTTTCCCGGCTCTTTCAAATTCTTCTTGCGAGGGATAGATCATGCGCGCGTTTTGTCCGATCAGTTCGTCCCGCGCGTAGCCTACCATTTCACAAAAATGGTCATTCACCTGCAGAAAAACTCTGTCGCTGACCAAGCCGATGCCGATTGGCGCAGAGCGGAAAATGCTGCTCAAAGTCGCCTCTCGTTCTTGCAAAGCAACTTGTGCCTGCAATTGCTCGGTGATGTCGGTGATGGTCGCAATGAATCCCAGCGTTTCGCCTTCTGGCGTGCGTTGCGGGAGAATTTGCCCCAGTACATGACGCACTTCTCCGTCAGGACGCAACAAGCGAAATTGGCGGTGAAAAGTGGCTTTGCCCTCAATGGACTGGTAAAAAATTTTAAGTATTTCATCGTAATCTTCCGGATGAACTTTGCCGGTAGGATATTTGTCTGGTTGACCGCTCGGCTTTTCGCCGGTGATTTCATAAAATTTTTTATTCGCTCGAAATCCGCTGTTATCGGCATTCATGAACCAAATTCCGACCGGGGCATTTTCAAAAATAGTCTCCAGCCGCGTCTTGCTTTGCAGGAGCTCAAGTTCGATGAGTTTTCGTTCTGTGATGTCAATATGAGTTCCTACTGCGCGCAGCGGTCTCCCTTTTTTGTCCCGCTCGACAATTCTGCCCCAATTTTGTATCCAGCGCCATTCACCGTCTTTGGCGCGCATGCGATGTTCGATTTTAATGTGCGGTATTTTTCCTGATTCATGCAATTCAGTGATTTTTTCCACTTCTTTCAAATCATCAGGATGAATCAAGTTGTACCAGGGCTCGATTCTGCTCTCGATTTCTTTGAGGGAATAACCCAGCATTTCCGCCCATTCTTTACTGCGAAACACTTTCCCGGTCACAAAATCCTGATCCCAGAGGCCAATTCCGGCACTCTCCAGAGCCAATGCTAATCGCTGTCGGCTAATTCTCAGCTCTTTTTCAGATTCGATACGGCTGATGGTATTCGCGACCTGGTTGACGAAAGTTTCGATGATGTCGTTAAGCAGAAGAGAATTGGCAAAAGAAAAAATTGTCACGTTACCGTAAATGACATCTTTTTTGCGGATGCCGACCACGTGGGCGCCTGTTATCTGGCACACCTCTTCTGCCTTTTTGCACACTTCTTCAGGAATTTGTTTCATCAATGCATCGTACATGCCGCATTTGAGCGTGACTAATTTTCCTGTTCGAAATCCGTCGAGAACTTTTGGTGAAAAATCTGAAAAATTAAAATCCGATAGCTTTTTGCCAAAAATTTGCTCGGTTTTTTTGCGAAGCGACGGCGACAGACCAAAGATACCGTGAACGCGCAAAGCGACGCTTTCCGAATCAAAAAGATTGATCACGACAATGCCGGACTGAATGAGGTCATGTACGTTTTCACCGAGGAAATCATAAATATCCTGATCCGGCGGAAAATCAGTGAGTGTGTCTGCTAACACCGTTAATTTCAATAAGTTTCGGTGAATTTGAGTTTGCTCGGTAATGTCTTGCTGTACCGAAATGGAGTGAATTATTTTGTTATTTGCATCTGTGACCGAATTAACGTTTAGAATGACAGACCTTTTTTCTCCGGATTTTGTTTGAATTTGTAACTCTTCATCTTTTAGAACGCCGGTTTTTCTCCATATTTCGAATAGCTCTCTGGCTTTTTGTTTACTTTTCGGAGTATAAATCGAGAGAATCGGTTTTCCGACGAGCTCTTCTTTTCTGTAACCAAGTCTCCGACAAGCTGTCTGATTGACATCTAATATTTTTCCATCCGGCGAAACCATGTAACAATAATTCGCCTGATTTTCAAAAAACAACCGAAATCTTATTTCAGATAGCCATAAGGAATTTTCAATATTTTTTCTTTCAGTAATGTCAATGACGCTGGCAATCGCTCCCTGATAGTTTCCCTTTTCGTCTAAAATTGGCGCGTAGTCCAATGTCACCAACAGCTTGCTGCCATCTTTTTTTTGAAATTCAAAATCATGTCGGCCTTTGATTTCTTTTTTGCGCCGCTCCAGTTTTTCCCGAAGAATTGCAGCGTGTTCGTCATCCGTAAAATCAAAAAGGCGTTTGCCAATCATTTCTTCCTGCTTGTAACCGAGCATTTCAGCCATGCTGGGATTGACGAATGTCGTTTTTGCCTCCCCGTCGATGACCCAGATGCCTTCCCGGGTTAATTGAATCAATTGATTGTATTTTATTTTATCGGTGCGAACTTGTTTGGTTCGCTTTTTTGTCAATTTTTCCTCGTCAATTTTTTGCAAAATGCTCGCGAGAAGCTGTACTGCGTCTTTCAACAAAGCGGGAAATTGTGGGGAAATCTGTGCGGCATCTCCGTTAATTCGGAAAAATCCGAAAGAGGACTGATCGGTTTTGATGGGCATGAACGAATCAATTTTTGTCCCGTCAGCTTCCTGGCAAAACGTGATTGAAAAATCAGAGTGAAAAGAATTGATCGTGCTAACAAACGCGGCAATGACGCGTTCAGTATCCTCCATTTGCGATAATTTTACAAACAAGGAAAGCAAATCATTTACGGATGATTTCATGGCTCTTTTTCTCAGAGTTTGACAAAATTTCAGAAATCCACAAAGATCGAACTCATTGGCTGGCGCTCCATTGAAGGGTGCGGCTTCCGTCGCGCCTATTTAAATTCGTTGCGAATTACATTCCTGATTTGCCGTTCGAAAATTGACTTTCTGCCAAAAAGAAAAAATTTCCGGGAAATGCGATTTGTATCGCCTCACATCGCCGGCCGAAAATGGAATTATTTTTTTGTAATGGCTATTTCTTCACGATTCAATCTTCTGCGTTAGTCGCTTAATTTGTTCCGTCAAAATTACCACTTTTTCTTTTAATTCTTTGATGCGAAACTCCCTACCCACAAACAATTTATTGAGTCGTTGCAGTTCGTTATTTTTTTCTTCTAATTCAGCGGTACGTTTTTGCACCAATTCCTGCAAGTGATTCCGATAAGCTTCCAGCATTTTTTCCGTTTTTTTACGCTCTGAAATATCACGTGCCACAATGAAGACTCCGTCAAGTTTTCCCTCGCGAAAAATCGGAGAGGAACTCACTTCTACGGGAATGCGCGCGCCGTCGATATTGATAAATTCAATTTCGAACAAGTATTTTTGCCGGCTGCTTCTCATTCCTTTTTCGCTTCGTTCATTAATTTCATTGACAAATTTCTGTGGAATGAAGTCCGTTATTTTTTTGGTTATTGCTTCTTCCCTTCTGTAGCCGCAGAGCTTGAGACCGGCGTCGTTCACGTAGGTGATATTCCCTTCCGCGTCGTGGACGAGGATAATGTCCAGCGCAGTCTCTGTCAGTAAGCGAAAATTTTCCTCGGTTTCAGCGAGTTCACGCTGAGCGGCTCGTTCGCGAAGACGGTACGTTTTGAGGCGTTCGGCTAAATGGGATAAATTATCAGATAGTTGGCGTGCCTGGGGATTGGAAAAAAGAAAGGTTCTGCCGGAAATTTTTTTCGGCGGCAATTCGACGTCTTCGGTTATTAATTGTTTAATAACATTTCCGCTGTGAAAAATGGGATTGATTAGCGACAATTGAACGAAACGATACACAAGGATTCCGAGAAACAAACCCATCACTAATAAAATCGGAATTGCAACGCGGTAATTTTCACTGAGATAATTTTTCCACGAATAATTGTGCAAACCAACGCTGATGATGGCTTGATCCTGCTCGTCATTATGCACAAAGCGAATCGGAAATTGAAGCAGTTGTTTCGTTTCTGGTGCGTTTTGCTCGGAGGCAAAATTGATTGACGAGTTCGAGTAGTCCACTGAAACTGCGAAATAATCGATCACGCCCATTTGTTGCAAATGATCAAGCAACGCGCGCAATTGCTTAAAATCGTGCCATACGAGCGTGTGCCTAATCTCAGGTAGCAAAATTTGCTGAAACGCAGCGCTATTTTTTTTGTTGCCATAATTAACCATGTGAAATACGAAAAGAAAAGAAAAAGATGCCGCACAAAGCCATAAAATCAACCATACGACTAAAAAATATCGGGAAAGGCCGGACTCGCGTTTTGATATTTTTTCTTCCGTTTCTTTCATAAAAAGACGCCGTTTTGTAGTTGAGATGGATTAAATGGGTCGGTCATTGCCGCTACACGAAGTATCGCTGCAAATCATACTTGTTGCTCATTTGCATTTTTGATTGAAAGTGAACGATCTTTGGAGAATTGTCTCCCTGATTCTTCGTATTCCCGATACATCCGCTTATCGGGGCAATTGCTACGGAACACGCACCTTCTTGCCTTTTTTTGCTAAATTCAGACGACGGAAAAATTTAATGCCCCTTTTTTGTCGTTGTCCTTAACACAAAATAGAAAATTAACGTTTAAAAGTCAATAATTTTATGAAAAAATAGCAAAAAAGATGGTCTTCGCAATTTTTGGGAGTTATGCCTTGCCGCCGCGATTGCATTCTTGTCAGAAGAGAATTCTCACATTGTAGAAACCGGGGCGCCGCTATTAACAGTGAAAAACTGCGCCCCGACAAAAAATTTTACAGGAAGTATGCTTTCAAAACATACTGCATCATCATGCGCTGCGTGGTGAAAAATGACCCGTTTAATGCGATGGCATGACGCATGATATTAATGAATTTGTCGCGATCGTTGTAATATGTCGGGACGACGACGCGCTCCAATTTATCGTAAAGCGAAGCCGCATCTCTGGCGCGACGTTGGTCATCCGAAATCGCCTGCAAATCTCCGATTGCCCAGCCGGTCACGTTTTCGATGCAGCCTTCGATCCACCAGCCGTCTAAAACGCTCAGCGACGGCACTCCGTTGAGCGCCGCTTTCATGCCGCTGGTGCCGGACGCTTCCAGCGGAGGAATCGGATTGTTGAGCCAGATGTCCACGCCGGAAGTGATTAACCTGCCCAGTTCAATATCGTAATTTGGCAGATAGACAACTCTGATCTCAGGTTCAATTTTCGAGATCGCCTGAAATAATTGCCGGATGAGCTGTTTTCCGTTCTCGTCCTTGGGGTGGGCTTTTCCGGCAAAAATTAATTGAATCGCGCCAACATTGCGATGAATGTGAAATAAGCGTTCCAGATCGGAAAAAATCAAATCAGCGCGTTTGTACGCCGCAGCGCGACGCGCAAAGCCGATAGTCAGGACATCCAAATCGAAATTGACATTCATTTCCTCGCTGATGTGAAGAAACAGCTCCTCTTTTGCTGCTCGATGCGCTCGCCAGATTTCCTCATTGGGGATACTCAACGCGGAACGCAAACTGAAATTGTCTTCGCGCCAGCCGGCAATGTATTTGTCAAATAATTTTTGCATTGATTTCGACGCCCAGGAAGCGACATTCACGCCATTGGTAATGGAGTCAATAACGTAATTGGGGAACATTTCCCGTGATACTTCGCCGTGTTTTTTGGCGACGCCGTTGACGTAATGGCTCAAAGTCAGCGCCAGATGGGTCATGTTCAGCTTGTTATCGCAGCAATCAAGTTCTTTGATAATTTTTAATTCTATCGGATTGAGAACTTTCTCCACTAACGAAATCGGAAATTGGTCGTGACCGGCCGGCACCGGCGTGTGCGTGGTAAAGACGCATTGCTTGCGAATGTTTTTGATTATTTTGGGCGTAATAGTATCGCATTTTTCATTGTCAAAATACTCTTTCACCAATTCAACTGCCAACAGACTGGCGTGGCCCTCATTCATGTGAAAGCGGATAATTTCATCGTAGCCCAACGCACGCAAGATGCGTACGCCGCCAATGCCCAAAATAATTTCCTGACACAATCGATAATATTCATCGCCGCCGTACAAATAATGAGTCAGCGTACGGTCAAATTCAGAATTTTCCGCCAAGTCCGAATCCAAAAAAAGAACCGGAATCGAGTGATCGGCAAATCCCTGGACGTTGTAGCGCCAGGCGCGAATGTGCACTTGGCGATTCTCGATTGTCACAAGTGCGCGAACAGGCAATTCTTCCAAATAATCGTCGATTTGCCAGTCAATAGGCTCTTCGATTTGATTTCCGTTCTCGTCGAGTTTCTGAAAAAAATAACCCTTCCGGTGCAATAAAGTGACTGCCACCATGGGAATTTTCAAATTCGCCGCGGATCGCAGTGTGTCGCCGGCAAGCACGCCAAGTCCGCCGCTGTACGTTGGCATTCCCGGATCCAGCGCGATTTCCATGGTGAAGTAAGCGACTTTTTTTTCTTTCTTCATAAAATAGGTTCCTGGTTTTTTATTATTAAATTTTTTATTATTTTGCTGAACATGAAATTTGGAAAAATAAATTTAGCGCTGCGAACAGGCATCTGGCGCATCGCAAGCGCATAAAGATACGACAATTTATTGATTTGTTCAATAAAAATTTTCAGAAAATTTCCAATAAAAAAGATGTGCTCCACTTTATAAGTGAGGTACATCTTCTAACTTCAAAAACTACTCAGATAATTTTTCGGCTTCATCCTCGCCAATAACCGGATTCCACGAAACAGCTTTGTAGCCCAAATTTCGCGCTAATTTGTCGGACAATTTCATTTCCAGGGCAACAATCTCCTCGGCCGTCATGTTTTGGATAGAAATTTTCCCGCCGGCAAACATGCCGTGGCCTCCGCTATTTTTTTTATCGTTGACAATGCGCTGGATCATGTTACCGGCTCTGGCATTGGGGTTTGAAGACCGCAGCGACAAATGCAAATCTCCCTGAAAACGTCCGCTGCACAGACTCCAACTTATTCGCTTGTGCCGCAGCAACAAATCCGCCATTTCCCCGACGATCTCGGGAGCGCTAATTTCGCCGAGGTGAGCGCAAATAATCTGGCGGTAACTGATCGTGCGGTGCAGCGTTTTCGCCAGCGTCACAAAGTAGGAGCGTGACAGTTTTGGTCGGGAAATTTTTGCCAATTTACGCACATTTGCTCTGGGATAAACCTCAAGATACGAATCGATGTCGCGCTGGCTGGTTTCGCGTCCCAAATCCTGCGTCTCCGAGCGAATAGCGTAAGAGAGCGCCGTTGCCAGATTCGTCGGAATTTGAATGTCTGCGACGGTGAGCAATTCAACAAACAATGTGGACAAAGCACCAATATTGTTATCGACAATGGCGTAAATGATATTTGAATTGCGCCGCAGCGGATGATGGTCGAAAACGAGATGACACAATTGACCTGGCGGAAAAGAATTATTCCCGGCGCCGGGCTGCGTATCCAGCATGGCAATGCAGTCGTAGCGATCGAGGCGCAACCGATTCAATTGTTTGAGGTGAATTTTCAGCTCGCGAATCATGGCGAGATTTTCAGCCCTGCCAATGAAGCCGCCGTAAGCAATCGTCGTTTGCAGACCAAATTTTTCCCGGGCAAAGTAACACAGCGCCATCGTCGACGCCATAGCGTCGGGATCGGGATAATTGTGCAGAACGCACAGAAGGCGCTTTTTGTCCGACAAAACTTCTTCAATCCGCTGTAACTGAGTTGCAGTGGTTTCTGATTTATTGTTTTGGTTCATAAACTAAACAAGAGTTTCGAGTTACGAGCTGTTGAGTGGAAGTGCAATTCTTTAAATAAAATTACGTTTTAGTGCAAAATAATACAATTTGTTGTCGTGTTAACAACATAAAAATAAGGAGTTAACTGCTTCGTCAGTTTTGATTTACATTTATTACTTACTCAATCTACCAACTTTTCGGAATCGCTCCCTTGACATCTTTAAAAAACAGCAATTTTGGATGAACGCGCCCGCATATTTTCTGTCAATCCAGTATGACTTCGTCCTGAAATTTGGGAACAGAGACGTTCCAGCCTTTTTGTTCGCGAACTGTTTTTGCAAATTCATGGGCTGCTTCCGCTTCGCCGTGGGTGATGAAAAGCTGCTTTGGCGGATTTTTTAACCCGGAAAGCCAGTGCAGCAATTCGTTTTTATCGGCATGAGCCGAAAAGCCGTGCAACTGAACTACTTTGGCCCGAACCTGAGAGTACTGTCCCAAAACCCTCACTTCCTGATCGCCGTCCACAATTCGTCTGCCCAGCGTGCCGACCGCCTGGTACCCGACAAATAAGATTGTGCTTTCGCGCCGGGAAATATTTGCTAAGAGGTGATGTTTGATGCGGCCGCCGGTACACATGCCGGAACCCGCGATGATGATCACCGTTCCTTTGACGTGGTTAATTGCCTTGGATTCGTCGACTGTACGTGTCATTTTCAGCCGCGGCAAATTGAAAGGCGAATCGTCTTCTTTGATTAATTTTTGCATTTCATCGTCGAAAAGCTCCGGATGCTCGCGGAAAATTTTTGTGACCTTGATCGCCATCGGGCTGTCGAGAAATATGAGCAGATGGGGAATTTTGTTCTCCATGAGCAAATTGTTGAGATAGTAAATCACTTCCTGTGATCTTTCCACAGCAAAACTGGGGATGACGATATTCCCGCCGCGACGGTCAGTGTCATTGATGATGTCTTCGAGCAATTTCGTAATACTCGATCGGTCATCATGAAGACGATTGCCGTAAGTGGATTCCATGATGATGTAATCGGATTCAGTGAAAAGCGTCGGATCTTCAAGAATCGGGGTTCCCCAACGTCCGATGTCACCGGAAAAGATAATTTTGCGCGTGGCGCCGTTTTGGCGAATGCGAAGTTCGATGCTTGTGGAGCCCAAAATATGGCCTGCCTCGTGAAAAACCGCTTCAAATCCGTCGCCCAAATGCACCGCCGTTTCCAATTCCACTGGCTGAAAAAGAGGAAGAGTCGCCTCGGCGTCTTCAGTGTTGTACAGCGGCACTTCCGGATGCGGACCTTTTCGGCCTTCTTTTTTGTGTCGTTTGGCTTTGAATTTGGCATCTTCAACTTGAATGTGCGCCGAATCCAGTAACACAATTTTTGCGATATCGGCGCTGGCTTGCGTGGAAATAATATCTCCCTGAAATCCATCTTTGACAAGTTTGGGCAAATAACCGCAGTGATCCAGATGGGCGTGCGTCAATAGAACCATGTCAATCGACTCCGGCGCTACCGGAAACGGGTCCCAGTTGCGGCTCCGCAAATCACGTTCCTGATAAAGGCCACAATCAATAAGTATGCGTTTGCTGTTCGCTTCGACAAGATAACGCGATCCCGTGACATTTTCTGCTGCACCTAAAAAGCTGATTTTAAAAGACATAATCACTCCGTTCCTTTTGATTCTTTTCTGTGTCTGTCGCGCTCGAAATTAAATGCGAACCTAAAAATACGAAAAAATTTTGTTATTTGCAATATGAAAAATATTTTGTGCTGACGAAATTTAGGATATGTTCTGGCCGGGGATATGATTCTCGTGGAAGTTATTTTAATTCATAAGGGTTTGTTCAAATTCAAGTTTCAGTGCCACAAATTTCAGCTCCGGAGAAATCTCTCCACTCGACAGTTGGACTTTAGTCCAATGATCATTTCCCTATTTTCAAATCACTGATCAACCCAAAAAATACGACGAATCTACCGCTGTTTTCTGGGTTTTTAGCACAACAACACTTTGGCCTCGGACCGGATATTGGGGTGCTTGCCACTCCAACTGTTTTTCCGGTTCAATAATAATTTCTTCGTCCGGATTTTTGCCGGTGTCAATTACTCGCCGCCAGATGTGGTTTTTCAGATTAGGAATCTTTACATCGTAATCCTTCTTGTCGCTGTTCAAAATAAAAAATAGCAGATAGTCGTCTGTGGCTGATTTGCTTTCGCCGGCATCGATCAAATAGCACAATATTTTCCGCTGCGGGTCATTCCAATCGGGAGAGTGCAGATTTTCATCGTACCACTTGATGTCCGGCACCTGATTTTTGTTGTGATCCAGCCCGGTGAAAAAATTCGTTTTCCTGAAAATCGGATTTTGTTTTCGAAACCGAATGGCTTTTTGGAAGAAGGAAAAAATGTCTGCAAATTGCTGCAAGAGATTCCAATCAAAATGAGTCAAATCGTTGTCCTGACAATAAGCGTTATTGTTGCCGCGCTGGGTGCGAAAAAATTCATCGCCGCCGGAAATCATGGGCGTGCCAATGGAAAACAGCAGACAACAGACAGCGTTTTTCGCTAAGCGTTTACGCCGATCCAAAATTTCCGCATCGTCAGCAACGCCTTCGACGCCGCAATTGCAGGAAAAATTTTCGTCCATTCCGTCGCGGTTATTTTCGCCATTGGCTTCGTTGTGCTTCTTCTCGTAGCTAAAAAGATCGCGTAGCGTAAAACCATCATGAGCCGTGATAAAATTGATGCTGTGACAGGGCGAATTTTTCTTGCCAAAAATATCTTCGGAGCCGGAAATGCGATAAGCTAAATCACGAACTTGATCTTCGTCTCCCCGGACAAAGCGCCGGACTGTGTCGCGGAATTTATCGTTCCATTCCGCCCATTTTGGCGGAAAATTCCCCAATTGGTAGGTCGTCAAATCCCACGGCTCGGCAATGAGTTTGACATTTTTCAGTGCAGGGTCGGATTTAATTTTCTCAAAAAAGGGACTGTGCGGCTGAAAAGTCCCTTTTTGGTACCCCAGAATCGTCGCCAGATCGAAGCGGAAGCCATCGACGTGCATTACATTCACCCAATAGCGCAACGAATCAAGCACAAAGCGCAGCGCCTGGGGATTTTCAATATTCAGAATATTCCCCGTCCCGGCGTTATTGCGGTAAAAACGATAGGGTGCGTTGGCAGGGCCTTCAAGCGCGTAATAGGTCTGGTTGTCGATGCCGCGGAAACAAATCGTTGGCCCCAACTCGTTTTCCTCGCCGGTGTGATTGTAAACCACGTCCAGAATCACTTCGATGCCTGCTTTGTGCAACTCCCGCACCAACATTTTAAATTCGCGCGTCTGGCAGCCCGGATATTCGTCAGTGGAATATGATGATTCCGGCGCGAAAAAACCGATGCTGTCGTAGCCCCAGTAGTTGACCAATTTTTTTTGACGCAGCCAATGTTGCGTGTGAGATTCAAAAATGGGCAGTAATTCCACAGCATTAACGCCTAATTTTTGCAGATGGGGAATTTTTTCAATGAAACCCAGATAAGTGCCGGGATGCGAGACCTGCGAAGATTTGTGCGCGGTAAATCCTTTGAGATGCGCTTCGTAGATGATCAGTTCCTCGAACGGAATCGCTGGCGGTTTGTCCATCTGCCAGTCGAAATTTTCGTCGGTGACAATAGCTTTGGGGACGAGCAAAGTGTTATCCCGTTCGTCCATTTGCAAATCTTTTTTGTGGGATGCTGTGTCAAAAGCAAATAGCAACCCCTGCTGATCGACAAATTTTCCGGTGATCGCACGAGCGTAAGGATCGAGCAAACATTTGTGCGGGTTAAAACGAAAGCCGTTTTTCGGATCGTATTTTCCCGTGGCTTTGAACGCATAAAGCTGGCCTGGTTTGACGCCGTGAACCAGCACGTGCCAGACATTGCTTGTTTTGCCAGGCATGGAAATAATATCTGTGGGCGGCGCATCGGCTTTGTCGAACAGGAGTAAAAAAATCTGCTCCGCGTATTGAGAATAAACAGCAAAATTAACGCCCTGTTCGGTAATTGTGGCTCCCTGAGGTTCAGCAAAGCCGTTCGCTATTTTTTTGTCAGTGAAAGTTTGTATTTTTTCAGGCATAAAAAAGGATTCTGTTGTTACATAAAATAATGAGCCCCATTCGCATTGTAAATTACCCGCAAAGTCTGAGGTCTGATGGAGACATTGAATTTCGAATTAAAATAGAGTTCGCCGTCGAGATGAGCCGGCGCTTCATTTTCAAATTCAAAGGAAATTTCTTTGGTCAAAAAATAATCCACTTCCGGATCGTCCAGATGCGTCTGTTTCATCACGCGGATGAGTTTCTGCAATCTTTTGGGTAACGAAAGTTTTTCCATGCGGCAGACGTCGAGAAAATTGTCGTTGGCGACGGCGGTCGGCGTCAGATAAAATCCCCCGGCTAAACGGCGACCGTTAGCGATAGTGTTCAGAAATGTGTGGCTGATTTTTTCTTCGCCATTGTGCCGGATGGTCATTTTTTGCTCGCGGTAAGTCACCAGCGTTTTCAAAATATGCCATAAATATTTGTTTTTGCTTCCTTTTTTTGCAGACTGGCCGTCTTCCGGCTGGTAATTTTCAACAGCAACTTGCGCGTCAAATCCAAGTCCCATGCCATTCAAAAAATAGCGGTCGTTGCATTTTCCGACGTCCATGGCGATAATGTTTTTACGCCAGAAAGCTTCCCAATCCTCGTCGGTAAAATGATCAGAAAAACCAAGAATGTGAATGAAGTCGTTGCCCGTTCCGGCGGAGATCGCGCCGAAAATAACGTTGGTTCTGCCGACAAGCGGTTGAATTGTTTCGTTGAAGGTGCCATCTCCGCCCACGGCAATGATGTGGTTGATATTTTGTTTTAAAAAATTTTGGGCTATTTCTGTGGCGTGGCCTTTTCCTTCAGTGAAAATAATTTGCGCCGCGAGCGAGCGCTGTTTTATTTTTTCCTGAACTGTCGCAGCGTATTCGCCGGCAAACCCGTTTCCGGCAACCGGATTAATGATGAATCCCCATCTGTCATTTTCTGCCATGATGTTCCCTTCTTTTGGTCAGACCGAATTGTGCTAAAATCAGTGATTATTATCAAAACGGAACCCTTTTTCCCGGATCAACCGCACGCAGGCATCGACAATTTTCGCATCGTACCGCTTTCCTTTTCCGGACTCAATTTCTTCAATCGCTTTGTCGATTCCCAGCGCGGGTCTGTACGGCCTGTGCGAGGACATCGGCTCCACGACATCGGCGACGGCGATAATCTTCGCTTCCAGCATGATGTCGTCAGATTTCAGGCCTTGCGGGTAGCCGGAACCGTCGAGACGTTCGTGGTGCTGCAGCACAGTATTTGCAATGGGCCAGGGAAAACTGATGGTGCGAAGAATCTCATAGCCAAATTTTGGGTGCGTTTTGAGCAATGAGTATTCGATTTCGGACAGTTGGCCTGGTTTGTTCAAAATTTCCGCCGGAACATTGAGGTTCCCGATGTCGTGCAGGAGACTGGCAACGCGCAATCCTTCGATTTGCTCGTCGGGCAAGCCTAGTTCCCGGGCAATAGCGCACGCCAATTTGGCTACGCCGACCTGATGACCGGCGGTGTACGGATCGCGCATTTCGACCGCTGCCGTGAGCGCGCGAATAGTGCCGTCCAGCGCTTGTTTGAGTTTGTGCAGACTTTGCTGCAAGTCTTTTTTTGTTTTATTCAACTCTGTCAAATCGACGTTCAGACAGTACAATTCAGGAGTATTCCGACTGTTGCGCAGCATCACATGGCTGGAATGCGCCTCGAAGGTGGAGCCATTTTTGCGGAGCAGACTGGTTTCGCCCGGCAAAATTGTCTTTCCCTGTTTGAGCCACTCGTCTATCGATTTCCTCATTTCTTCGCGGTTACTCTCCGGAAAAATCACATCTTCCAGCGGCCGATTGAAAATTTCGTCGGCAGAGAACCCGAAAAATTGTTCCGCCGCTTTGTTCCAGAAAAAAATGCGATGATCGGGGTCGTAGCCTACGACCGCAATACTGGGCACATTTTCAATCAACGACCGAAACCGTTTTTCGCTTTCGCGGAGCGCAATTGCCGCTTGTTTTTGCTGCGTGATGTCAAGGATGATTCCCTCTAACGCAACCAATTTGTCGCCGTCAAATACGCCTCTCCCCTGTTCCCAGACCCATTTTTTGCCATTGTTGGCGGCTAAAATTTGATATTCCAACTGGTATGGCTTGCGCTGTGCAACCGCCGTCTGAATTTCCTGCCAAACATAATCTCGAAACTCAGGCAGAATCAAATCGGCGTAAGCGACACGCTTGTTGCCGAGAAAATCTTCCGGCGGATAGCCAGTGACCCCGGCGCTGCCGTTGCTGACAAATTTCATAGTGTATTTTTTATCATTCAAACAGCGATACGCCATGCCGGGCAAATTGCTCATGAAATTGGACAAAGCGCGCTGGCTCTCCATAAAGCTCCTGCCCACGCTCACGATGTCGCTGATGTCGCGAACGTAAAACATGGTGTGAGTTTCGCTGGAAAAAATAACGCGACGCGAGCGCAGTTCAACCGGCACTTTCAGCTCGCTGTCGGTGCGAACGTATGTTTCGTAATAATTAATTTCGCCGGAGAGCAAAGCCGGAAAGTCTTCGCGTGTCTGTTCCCGAGCTTCCGGGTGGACAAATTCCAAAAAATGACGATCGAGCAATTCAGACCGGCCCATTTCGTGCAGCAGAGACGCAGCTAAGTTTACATCCAATAAAATGCCTTCCGCATTAAGCACATAAATAGCGTCCGGCGAGCTTTCAAACAGGTAGCGGAATTTTTTTTCGCTTTGCTGCAAGGCAAATTGAGATTGCTTGTGTTGAGTCATATCGCGAATGACCCCCTGAATTGCGGCTTTCCCGTGGTAGATGATGCGCGATCCCAATGTCTCCAGCGAAATAAATCCGCCGTCTTTTCTCACGCCTAAAAATTCGTAATGTACTAGCTGAGTTTGACCGGAGAGACGGTTTTGAATTTTCGTTTGCACTAATTCCCAATCCTGCGGCGCCACCAGATTTTTGATATCGGCGCCGATTAGCTCGGCACTGTCCGCGTACCCGAAAATTTCCGCCAATCGTTGGTTACAAAAACGGATGCGATTATTTTGCACGATGAACAAACCTTCAAGGGAATTTTCCACAAATTGTCGGTAACGTTCTTCGATTTCAGCGGCGCGGGTTGTGCTGCGGGATGTTCTTGTTTTTTTGTGAATTTCAATTTTAGCGAAACGTGAATTTTTCTCTTCGTCGGAAATTGTTTTTGTTTCTTTTTTATTCATTCAACGATCTCTTTCAAATCATTTTAGAAAATTTGATTCTCCAAATTTCAAACACTGTCATTTTCTTTTATCAATATAAATAAAACCAACTAATTAGTCAAGTTATTAATTCAAATGGAGGGAAAATGGCTCGTGACACCCAGTTTTCGTGCGCTAATCTTCGACCACATATTCGAACAGCAGAGAGGAGACAGTCAGAAAAATGATGTCGAAACCGATGAGTAATTTTATCCAGGGAATAGCTTCGGAGAGCGCTCCGCTTTGCAGGAGATGATTGGTAGATTTGACGGCTGCCATGAGAATGGGCACGGAAACGGGAAACAGCAGAATGGGAAGCAAAATTTCCCGAGCGCGTGTATTGACCGAAACAGCGGAAAGCAACGTGCCGACAGCAGAAAACCCCAGCGTTCCCAGCAGCAAAATCAAGCTCAAAGGCGCAATAATTGACAAAATGGACAAATTGAAAAGCACTACCATGAGCGGAACCAAAATAATTTCCATTATTATCATAAAAAGGAAATTGCCCAGCATCTTGCCGAAATAAATGACAAAATGATCCACGGGACAGAGCAGAAGTCCGAGCAAGCATCCCTGATCAACTTCGTAAATGAAGGAACGGTTGAGCCCCAAAATGCCGGCGAAGGTGATGGCGATCCAAAGAATTCCGGCGACCATTTCTTTAATGAGGGCGCTTCCCGGTTCCAGCATGAAATTAAAAATAATCACCACAATGAGGCAAAAAATGAGCATGGACGACAGGATTTCTTTGCTGCGGAACTCTGAGAGTACGTCTTTCCAGGCAATGGTCAGAATGGGGAAAAGTGATTTCACGCCTCACCCCCCCCGGTCAGTTTTCGGTACCTATCTTTGAAATCAGCGAAGGAAATGGCGCCGCGCATTTGTTTTTCAACAATTTTGCCGCGCGACATCATTGCGTAATGTGTGGCTAATTCCCAGCCGAGCGCCAGATTGTGTGTGATCAAAATGATAATACGTTTCGGCGAGATGAGGGATTTCAGTAAATCATTGAACAAATCGATGCCCTGCTGATCCAATCCGCTGAACGGCTCGTCGAGCAAAATAATTTCCGGATCAGAAAGCAGCGCCCGGGCAATAGTAAGTCGCTGCTGCATGCCGCGGGAAAAATTTCGCACCAGATCGTCTTTTCTGTCCGACAGGTCCACCTGGGTGAGCCGCGCGCGAATTCGTTCGTTCGCGTCTGACAATCGGTACATGCGGGCATAGAATTTCAAATTTTCTTCCGCCGTTAGATTGGGGTACAAAAGACTCTGATGTCCGATAAAGCCGATTTTTCGCCGCGTGGAAATTTTATTCCGCGAATCCGTGTCGCCCAGAGCAATACTCCCACTGCTGGGATGCGACAGCGTGGCGATAATTTTCATGAGCGTGGTTTTGCCAGCGCCGTTAGGACCGACCACAACCCAGAATTCGCCTGGGCGAATTTCCCAATCAATTCCGCGCAGCGCAAAGAATGAACCGAAAGTTTTTGTTATTTTTTCAATGCGAATCATTTATTTTTGAGTAAAAAATGAAAAATATTCTTCATAAAAAATGGGCAGCAGAAAACAATTCGTTCTTGCCGCCCGTTGCTCATTATTGCGTTATTTTTTTGCTGCTTTAAACATGGTGTAGCCGAATCCGATCAGAAGCAGCAGGACAACGGCTCCCAGCACAATCCATTTAATGTCTATTGATTTCGCGGATAAATTTTTCAGCGTGATTTCCATCGGCATCCCAGGCATGACGTGTTGCACCGCAAAGCGCTGATAACTGACGTCTCGAATGGGAAAATCACCCATGGGAACAATCCCCGGGCCTTCGACGATCAAATCGGGCTGCGACAGAAAAATATTTATGCTTCCCGTCGGAAATGTAATCGGGCGCGAAAAATGCCAGGATTTTCCCGGATTAGGAACGTCGTACTGAAAAGACAACTGTCTCATTCCCGGCGGAAAAAGTCCGGTATCTATCAACATATTGCCTTCGACGGTCATGCTTCCCTGAGACTGCGGCGTGAGAATTTGTACGTTTTCAAATTTTTCCGGCAAAGGAAACTCGAAGACGTGAAAGTGACCGCCTTCAGTCAGGGGGGAGCCTGTGAAAGTTTTTGTCCCGGTATTTTGCAAAAGAAGAATTTCGCGCACCGTGATTACTTTTTCCTTTTCTTCAATAAAAATATGATCCATCTGGATGCTGATGTGGCTCTTATCTGTTGTGCTGTCATAGACAACAATATCCGTCTGCTGTTTTGTGTTTTCTTTGCTTATCCGAACGCCATTGCCGTAATAGATGACGTCATGAAAATTCGTGCGCGGATAATAAATGAGCGTCGTGTCGATTTTCAAATTCGAGAATGTGAATTTGCCCGATCTGCCGGTCTGCGCCACATGAGACGAATCATCGATGAGTTGATGGCCTTTGTAAACCAAAACCTCCACTTTGGCATTAGCGACTCGGGAACTGTCTTCGCTTCCGTTGAATACATAACCCCATATTTTTCCAGTTTGCGCGTACGATGACAGGGCAAAGACGAAAAGAAAAAATGATAGTAATATTGCTAATTTTGTTTTCATGGCTGATTCCATTAATTTAATTTCGAGATTTATTTTTTCTTGAGTTGCTTTTTGTTGATTTTGTTTTTGCTTTTTCCTGTTGATGTTTGGGATTTTCGTCGTCGGCGGATGTCAATGAAAATGATAATGATTCCCAGCGTCATCAAGCCGCCACCGATCCACATCCAGTTTTGCAGGGGATTGATCATGATGACAAAGGTCGCTGATTCGTCCTTCTGAAAACTGGCCAGAGAAATGTAAAGGTCTTCCAGCAAAGTGGAGCGGAGAGACACTTCGGTGCTCACTTGCGTCTCGCGCACGGTGGAGCGATAAAAAAATCTTTGCGGAGTCAAATCGCCGAGTTTCTTCCCGTTTTTGAAAACAGATAGATGCGCCAGAAGAATATCTTTTGCCTTGTCATGACTCTGAGATATGTTTTCATAAGTGAGCGTGTATTTCCCGATTGTCGTGCTATCGCCTTTTTTCATCGTGACCTGTTTTTCTTGCTTGTAAGCAGTGGTGCCGACGATGGCGATAAAAATCAAAATGACGCCCAGGTGAATGAGATAGGCAGCGTAACGGCGGACGTGCCGGCTTAATTGTTCCCACAGCGCCCTGGCGAAGCCGATTTTTTTGTCATTTCGAAGTCGGACGCTATTTTGAAACCAATCAGTAAAAATAACAACGATGCCGAAAAAACTCACCCCAAGAGTGAGCAGAGAAGCGATGTGCCGTATGCCTAAAACAAAAAGCAGTATCATGAAAATTATTGTCGCCCCGGATAAAAACGCCGATTTTTTAAGGATTGCCTTTTTGGGCGTCTCGCGCCAGAGAAACAGCGGGCAAATAGCAATCAAAAGAAGCAAAATGATGCCGAAGGGAATGGAAATTTTATTGAAAAATTGCTCGCCGAGCGTGATTTGATGTCCTACAAAAAGCTCAGTAAAAGCAGGATACATCGTTCCCCAAAGGATAGTCACCATCAGAATGATCATGACGCTGTTTAACAGCAGAAATATGAATTCGCGGCTCAGGAAATTAGAGATTTTCTCCTCGGATTTCAGAGACGATCGGCGGTAAATCACCAACGCCAGAAAGACAATGAGGATGATTGACATAAAAATAATGAATAATATGCCCAGATTGGATTTTTCAAAAGCGTGCACTGAAGAAATAATTCCGCTACGAGTGATGAAGGTGCCCAAAATAGTCAGCAGAAAAGTGAGCACAGCCAACGAAATGCTCCAGCCTTTCATCATATTTCTTGCGCGTTGAGCCATGATGGAGTGCACCAATGCCGTCCCCGTGAGCCAGGGGAGCAGTGAGGCATTTTCCACCGGATCCCACGCCCAGTATCCGCCCCAGCCCAATTCAACGTACGCCCACTGTGCGCCTAACAAATTCCCCACTGTGAGAAAAATCCAGGCAAAAAGGCTCCAGTTGCGGCTTTCATTGAGCCACTTGTTGGAAAGATCGCCTTTCATGAGCGCGGCCAAGGCAAAAGCAAAGGGAATTGTGAACCCAACAAAACCCAAAAACAACGTCGGCGGATGAAAAATCATGGCAAAATTTTGCAGCAGCGGATTCAACCCGAAACCGTCCGCTTGCGGGTGCGGCAGTTTCTCGAATGGATTTGTCGAGTAAACTACCAGAATGAGGAAGAAAAGAGTTGCAACGCTGGTAATGGCAAAAACGTAGGGATGTAATTCTTCCTTTCGCTGGCGATTTTTAAAGACAAAAATAGCGTTGAAAATAGTCAACAGCCACGTCCAAAACAGCAGCGATCCTGCCTGTCCCGCCCACAATGCGGAAAATGCGTAGAATAGCGGGAGCTTTCGATCTGTGTATTCCGCGACATATCGCAGCGAGAAATTATGCGTCACCAGCGCGTAAATGAGTAAAATGACCGCAATTGAAACAAAGAAAAATTGTCCGTAAACCGATAGACGCGCTTTGCGGATAAGAGACTCATCTTTCAAACGAATTCCGGTAGCTGATGCCCAAAGGGTAAAAGCGGTGGACACAAAAGCTAACAGCAGAGAAATGTATCCTAACTGCAAATTAATTCTCCCAATTAAATAGATTCGCTATGGTTCAAAATTAGATAAATTAACCCCGTTGATGGAAAATGCGGGGTCTGAACAAATTTAAGAGCTAATTTTTTTTCGCTTCGTATTTTGACGGGCATTTGGTCATAAGTTGCGTCGCCTGAAAAACGCCGTCAACGTATTTCCCTGCGACCACAACGGAGACTGCCTCCGAAAACGTGTCAGGCGCAACTCCGTGGTAACGAACATTGAGAACTTTTGCGCCATCGGTAATTTGAAAGGTGAGAATGAGATTTTCCGCGTCAAATTTGATGGAATCAGGCACCAGATCTCCGTTGACGCGCGTGCCCTTTCCGGCTAATTCTTCCTGACGGTCAAAAAATTCACCGACGGTGTGAAAGTAAACCGCTGAGTCTTTCATGCCGGACCAAAAAAGATAGCCAACGACCATCACGACAATTATCGTGCCGATTAAGATTCTCCTATTCATCGCATTCCTTCTTTTTTGTTGATCTTAAAATTATTTTATTTACCGTGCTGATTTTGCAACATATTTCAGGTAACATATTAGCTGCAAATATTTGACAATATGAAATGTTTTAACCATCATTTAATGACTTCGGTTCCCAAATATTTTCGTAATACATCAGGGACAATGACCGTGCCTTCATCAGTCTGGTAATTTTCCAGAATTGCAATGACCGTTCGCGGAAGCGCCAGACCGGATCCGTTCAGCGTGTGCACAAATTCGGGTTTTGCGCTCGCATCCCGTTTGAAACGAATCTTCATGCGCCGCGCCTGAAAATCTTCAAAATTGCTGCACGAGGAAACTTCCAGCCATTTGCCGATTCCCGCTGCCCAGACCTCGATGTCGTAACATTTTGCCGCTGCAAAACTCAGATCGCCGGTGGACAGACTCAACACGCGATAGGGCAATTCCAACAATTGCAGCACTTCCTCGGCATTACCCAGCAATTTTTCCAATTCATCGTACGAATCTTCCGGCTTGACAAATTTGACCATTTCCACTTTGTCGAATTGGTGAATTCTGATCAACCCGCGCGTATCTTTGCCGTGAGTCCCGGCTTCCCGGCGGAAACAGGGCGTGTAAGCTGTGTAGTAAACCGGTAGTTGTTCAGCCGTCAAAGTCTTATCGCGGAGCAAATTGGTCACTGGCACTTCGGCAGTGGGAATGAGAAACAAATCATCTTCCGGAATATGGTACATGTCCTCTTCCATTTTGGGCAACTGACCCGTGCCAAACATGCTGTCGCGGTTGACGATGAACGGCGGATAGACTTCTGTGTAGCCATGTTTTTGCGTGTGCAAATCCAGCATAAATGCGATCAAAGCTCGCTGTAACCGCGCACCCAGCCCGACGTAATTAATGAAAAAAGAAGCGGAAACTTTCGATCCGCCGGGAAAGTCGAGAATCCCCAACTTTTCTCCGATTTCCCAATGGGGCAGCGGCTGAAAATCCATCTCCGGCAGCTCGCCCCAGCGCTTGATTTCTACATTTGCGGTTTCATCTTTGCCAATGGGCACGGACTCGTGAGGCACGTTGGGGATGCGAATCAAAATTTCATGAATTTGCCCTTCCAGTTGCCGGACTTCTTCGTCCAGCTCTTTAATTTTTACAGAGACTGTTTTCATCTCCTGAATGAGATCTGCGGCGTCCTGTTTTTGGCGTTTCAGTTGAGCGATGTCGTCGGAAACTTTATTGCGCTTGTGTTTCAGCGCTTCCACTTCAGTCAAAATCTGCCGCCGTTTTTGATCCAATTCAAGCAGTTTGTCAATGTCAGCGTAGTCATTTTTCAATTCTATGGCTTGTTTAACTTTATCGGGATTGTTGCGAATAAATTTTAGATCCAGCATCGATTCGTCCTCTTGTGTGTAAATTCAGCTTTTCAAATTATCCACTAAAATAAATGAAATTTTTCAAAATGTCAATGTAAATTTTTTCAAAAGCCAATTTCATCGCCCTTTGACGGCGATCATCGTGTAAACGGTTCGCATCATGATTTTCAAATCCATTCTCAGCGACATATTTTCCAGGTAATAAAGATCGTATTCTAATTTTTTCTTCACATTTTTGATGGAATCATCGTAGCCGCCTTTGATTTGCGCCCAGCCGGTAATCCCCGGTTTCATGCGATGCCTTCTGGAATAAAGCGGAATTTCATTTTTTAATCTTTTGACAAAATAGGGACGCTCCGGTCGTGGGCCCACGAGACTCATGTCATTGAACAAAATGTTAATGAACTGGGGAATTTCGTCGATGCGCGTCTTACGCAAAATTCGACCGACAAAAGTAATGCGCGGGTCGTCTTCGCTCGCCCAGACAGGGCCGGTCTCTTTTTCCGCTTTGTATTTCATGGAGCGAAATTTGTAAATTTGAAAAATCTTTTCGTACTGCCCCACGCGTTTTTGTTTGAAAAAAATAGGTCCGCGTGAGTCAAGTTTGATGGCGATGGCCACTAAAATCCACAACGGCAAAAATCCGAAGATGACAAACAACGATACCGCGACGTCGATGGCGCGTTTGACGCGTTTTTCCCATTCCGGCATGAACTGGGGCATTATTTCGATGAGCGGAATGCCGTAAATTTGATTGGTTCTGCCGTAACCCATGACGATGTCGTACAGGTCAGGCACAATTTTCAAACTGACCGGCAAATTGTCACAACGGGAAATGATGTTAATCACCTGTTTGGGCGTGGCAGATTTTACCGCGATGATGAGCACTTCCACTTTTCGCTGCCGAACTAATCGCGGCAAATCTTTGAGCGTACCGAGAACCGTCGTGGCTTCAAACTTTTCTTCCACGTGTTTTTTTGAATGGCAGATGAAGCCAACCACTTCGTAGCCAAGAGCCGGCGCATTTTTTAGCTTCTGATAAAGCTCGTGCGATTTTGAATTCCAGCCAACGATGAGCGTGTTGCGGCGACCAATGCCATTTTCCAGCAATTTCCGCTGTACCGTACGCAGAAAAATTCTCCCGGCGCTGACGGCTACAAATAAAATAGCCCAATAAGAAATGATGATCATACGACTCCACGAAGGCGGATTTTCCAGATCCACGGTGGGATCAAAAGTGATCAGAAAAATGATAACTGCGCCGATGGTCACTGTTTTGAAAACTGTCACCATTTCATCGAAGCGCGACTGGGCGTACCACGAGCGATACATGCCGAAAAAGAAAAACAACAGCGCCCAGAAAATGAAAAGGACAAACATCATGACGATGTTCTGCCCCAGCTCATTTTCCACATAAAAACCAAGGTTCTGACGGAAGACGACCCAGATGACATAGGTCAAATTGATGGCAATGAAATCGCTCAGGAAAAGGAGAATTTTCTCAATAGGTTTTGGCATAAATCAGACGAACAATTTTTCTGTGAATTCGATTCAAAGATTTTCGTAACGCCTGCCAGAACAGACTTTTGACAGCCGCTTTTCCTCACATTTAACTGATGCAACAACTTTTTGTTCAACGGCAAACTGGCAAATTGTCAAGCCAGTTATTTAATTTTTTATGGCTTGCAACAATCTTCAATTGTCTCGGCAATAAAATTCAACGGCGACGCATCAGCACACGTCGCCGCTAAAAATTATCAATTCCCTAACATTTGACGAACAGATTTTATTTGCTAATGTCCGTGTAAAATCCGCGTCCCGAACCCAGTTTAACAATTTTGTGGAGTTCATTTTTGGTAAATTTTGTCAAATTACGCGTGTCCACAATTGCCCGGGCGTGTTCCACGATAAATTTGGGATCAAGAGCAGAATGGTCAGCCGTGATGACAACAACGTCGTGTCCCTGCAATGTCTCTTTTGTCAACGGGACTGATTTGAAAACTTTATTTCCGACTTTCTTTTCGGAAACGTAAGGATCGTGGTAATTCAATTCTTTCACGCCGCGCTGCATGAGTAATTCCATAATTCTCAGCGCCGGAGAATTACGCGTGTCGTCGACATCTTTTTTGAAAGAAATTCCCAGCATCAACACTTTGCCGCGTTGAATGGATGAATTGACGTTTCCCAACGCGCGGCGAATATTACCGACCACATAAAACGGCATTTCTTCATTTGTTTCGGCAGCCAGCTCGATAAATTTAGTGTGGAAATCATACTCGCGCGCTTTCCAAGCCAAATAGTAAGGATCGACCAAAATGCAATGTCCGCCAATTCCGGGGCCAGGGTAAAAAGGCATAAAACCAAACGGCTTGGTGGCCGCGGCGTCGATCACTTCCCAGATGTCAATGCCACCCATGCGGTCGCACAGACGCGCCATTTCATTCACCAGCGCAATGTTCACGCTGCGGAAAATATTTTCCAGCAATTTTTCCATTTCCGCGACTCTGGGATTGGAGACAACGTGCACATGAGAGACGATCCGGGAAATGGCAAACTCTGCGATTTCAGTACATTTTTCAGTGACGCCGCCAACGACAATGGGCGTATTTTCCGTGGTAAAATTTTTGTTGCCCGGGTCGATGCGTTCCGGCGAAAACGCCAGATAAAAATCTTCGCCGACTTTCAAACCGGTCTTTTCCAAAATCGGCTGCACAACTTTCTCCGTTGTCTCCGGGAATGTCGTTGATTTTAAAATGACCAACTGATCTTTTCGCAGACCGCTGGCAACGCCTTCCGCTGATTCAACGATATAATCAATTTTAGGATCTTTATTTGGAGTAAATGGCGTGGGCACACAAATGTAAATGACATCCAGATCGGGAATGTCATTGTAGTTCGTTGTTGCTGAAAAGTGCCCGCCCTTCATTACTGCGTCCCACTTGTCCGGAGTAATGTCTTCAATGTAATTTTTGCCCTGATCGATTGATTTTTTCTTTCGCTCGTCCACATCGATGCCCGTCACGTCAAAACCTTTCAGGGCGTATTCTACTGCCAGAGGTAATCCCACATAACCAAGTCCGATGATGCCAATCTTTGCACTTTTGTCCTGAATTTTCTTTCGTAATCCCATAGCTTCTCCACATTTTAATTTAGTACATCATGACTTTTTTGTTAGAGTTCATTGTTTATAGTTTGTAGTTCAGAGTTTTGGGTTTGGAGTTCAAAATTTTATGTTCAATTAAACAGCTTCATTCACTCCTAACTACAAGCTCTAAACTATGAATTAAAACTTCATTCTTCAATTTGATAATGTTTTTTGTAATATTCCAAATATTTGCCGCTCTTGATTTTTTCCCACCAGGGACGGTTGTTTTTGTACCATTCAATGGAGAGCTTCATCGCTTCCTGAAACGAATGTTTTGGTTTCCAGCCCACAGCGTGTAATTTGCTGCAATCCACTGAATAGCGGCGGTCGTGGCCTGGCCTGTCTTTGACAAAAGTCATCAGTTCTTTTGGTTTGTCCAGCGTGGAAAGAATGATCTCGGTAATTTCCAGGTTGTTGCGTTCATTGCCGGCGCCGATATTGTAAACTTCGCCGTCTTTTCCGTTGGACATGACAAAATCAATCGCATCGCAATGGTCCATCACGTAAATCCAATCGCGCACATTTTTCCCGTCGCCATAAATAGGCAATTTTTTGTCCTCAATGGCATTAGTCACAAACAGCGGAATTAATTTCTCCGGGTACTGATACGGACCGTAATTGTTGGAACAGCGCGTGATAATTACCGGCACTTTGTAAGTGACAAAATAGGAATATGCCAGCCGATCCGCACCGGCTTTTGACGCCGAATAGGGACTGGACGGCATCAAAGCGTCAGTTTCCTTGAAAGAGCCGTCATCGATGCTGCCGTAAACCTCGTCAGTAGAAATCTGAATGAATTTTTTGACGCCGTATTTTCGGGCAGCTTCCAACAGCACAAACGTCCCGTAAATGTCCGTTTTAATGAAATCGTCCGGCGCGCCAATTGAGCGATCCACATGACTCTCAGCGGCAAAATTAACCACAAGATCCGCCTCTTCAATCAAGGGATCGACAATTTTCGCATCACAAATGTCGCCCTTGACAAATCGATACCGCGGATTATTTTCAATGTCTTTTAAATTCTCAAGGTTCCCGGCGTAAGTTAATTTATCCAGATTGACAACCTCGGCGTCAGGATATTTTTCAAATAAATAATGAATAAAATTACTGCCAATGAAACCCGCCCCACCGGTAACCAAAAATTTTGCCATGATATTTTCCCTTATTTTTCATGGGGTTAACATGCTGAAAAACAAGCCTGAATGTATTAAAAAAATAATTAAAAGTCAATGATTTAATTGTCAAAAAAATGATATAATTCGTCTTGCTACCTTTCAAAGGGTTCTGAATATTTTTTAATTTAAAAAAAAGATGTCCGCTTTAGTTGCGCCTTATTAAAAATATTTGATTGAGGAATAAATCAAAAAATTGGTTTTCTCTGTGAACTCTGTCCCACTGCGGCTGAATTATTACGCTAAATTGGACTAATAATACCTGCGCTTCCTAAAAATTGCAGAAGTTCGTTCCTGAAAATTCAGGAATTTTCTTGCATTTTTGCAATAAATTCGTTATTATGAAATCAAAATTTAACGGCAAAATCTGAAAAACATAATGAGGGACTGATTTTGGATACCTATGGCTGGATTTCTGTACTCCCCCCGTTACTGGCGATCTTGCTAGCAATTTTAACCAAACAGGTCTACCCTTCTCTGTTTTTAGGCATCTGGCTCGGCTGGACGGCAATGAACGGCTTCAATCCGCTTGTCGGATTGCGCGACGCTCTGGAGGCGATTATTGACGTTTTCAAAGATTCGGGAAATACGAAAGTCATTTTATTCAGCATGATGGTCGGCGCGTTGATCATCATGATGCAGCATTCCGGCGGCGTGACCGGATTTATTAATCTCATCCGTAATAAAGGGCTGGCAAAAAATCGCCGCACATCCAGTTTGATGCTGTGGGTTGTCGGCGTGATTATTTTTATCGAGAGCAATTTGATTAATCTGGTCATCGGCGCGATCGGCAGACCGATTTTCGATGGCTTCAAAGCGCCGCGCGAAAAATTGGCTTACATTGCCCATTCCACTTCGGCGCCGGTGTGCGTGATGATTCCGTTTAACGGCTGGGGCGCGGTACTCACGGGACTCTTGGTAGCGCAGCAAGTCGATAATGCATTTTTTACGGTGCTGAAAGCCGTCCCCACAAATTTTTACGCTATGTTTACCATTGCGTTGGTTTTGTTCATTATTATCACTAAAAAAGATTTCGGGCCCATGGCAGCAGCGGAAAAACGTGCGCGAGAAACCGGCAAAGTCATCCGAGACGACGCACAATTGCTCGTTTCCGAAGAAACTATTGCCATGCCGATCAAAGAAGGCGTGAAACCGCGCGCCGTCAACATGATTCTTCCGCTGGCAGCGATGGTGAGCATGGTTCCCATCGGCTTGCTCGTCACCGGCAACGGCGACATTACTCACGGTTCCGGTTCCACGGCAGTTTTCTGGGCAGTGTTGACGGGCATTGTTGTCGGCGGTGTGATTTACAAAATTCAGGGAATTTTTGCTTTGAAGGAGTCGCTGGATCTGGTGATGAAAGGCATGGGCGGTTTGATTCCCATGGGACTGCTGATGGTTTTCGCCTTTTCCATGGGCGCCACGTGCAAAGTCATGGGAACAGGTCCTTACGTTTCCGGTCTTGCCACTGCCGCGATTCACCCGGTGCTTGTCATTCCCATGGTTTTCATCGTGGCGTGTATCATTTCTTTTGCCACAGGCACGTCGTGGGGCACGTTCGCCATTATGATGCCTATCGCTGTGCCGCTGGCGCTGAATCTTGGGCTTAATCTGCCGATGATGGTCAGCGCTGTCATGGGCGGCGGCGTTTTCGGCGATCACAGTTCTCCGATTTCGGATACGACAATAATTTCGTCCATGGCAACCGCCTGTGACCCGATAGATCATGTCAGGACTCAATTGCCTTACGCGCTCACAGCGGCGAGTCTGGCGGTGATATTTTACGTTGTAATTGGTTTGTTTACGATCGGTTGATCGGTTTTTGAAAATAAAAATTAAAGCGAAACATTATTATTTTTCAATAGTTTTTTGTTCGCAAACAAACTCTAAAAAAATTACCACCAAGACACAAAGACTCAAAGGAAAAATATCTTGTAACAGAGAAAAAATCTTCGTGTCTTTGAGCCTTGGTGGTTAAAATAAAATTAGAAAAAAATGCAAGCAACAGCAATCGCTCACGCAAATATCGCGTTAGTAAAATATTGGGGAAAGCGAGACGTCCAACTCAATTTGCCGGCAGTTGGGTCGATTTCTGTAACGTTAAAAAATCTGTTCACCCGGACAAAGATTGATTTTGATCCGAATCTTGACAGAGATCATCTAATCATTAATTCCAGAGAAGTTACCGGCAAACCTGCGGAACGCGTTTCCCGTTTGCTGGATATTTTCCGCGAGCGTGCAGGAATGAAGATTTTCGCCCGGGTAGAAAGCGAAAACAATTTCCCCACTGGCGCCGGGCTGGCATCTTCGGCTTCGGGATTTGCTGCTTTGGCAGTTGCTGCGAACGGAGCGCTTGACTTGAAAATGTC